>CAYMXC010000123.1:0-7857 GCA_964394135.1 uncultured Phycisphaerae bacterium | reverse complement strand
GAATTGCATGTTGAATTTGAACCAGATGAAATTGGACGTTCCGTTTTTCCAGGCGCCGCTCAGCGGATACAGCGATCGACCCATGCGGAAACTGGCCCTTGAATATGGTGCGCCCCTTACCTTTGCCGGCGTGATGCTGGCCAAGGTTCTTCGTCACCCGAAGGTCCTTCGCCATCCCAATTTCACCGTCGCCGAAAATGAGCATCCTATCGGCGCACAGATTCTCGGCAACGAACCAGAAGAAATGGCACTGGCCGCAGAGGCACTGAAAAACATCGGCTACGATATGATAGATCTTAATTTCGCATGCCCGGCTCCAAAAGTCCTGCGGCGACATCGCGGAGGATTTCTCCTCAACAACCCCGAACTTGTCATGAAAATTTTCCGCCGGGTTCGTGCCGTTGTTTCCGGCCCCGTTACCATGAAGCTTCGCATCGGCTATGACGAATCGAATCAGTCTCGCGAAAATTTCTGGCAGATTTGTCGATGGGCTAGCGAGGAGGGAGTCGATGCCCGGATCCTTCACGGCCGAGTGGCCCTGCAGAAATCTCGCGGCAAGGCCGACTGGAATATTCGCGCCGATGGCAAACGCGAATGTCCACGCATGACCATTATCGGCAGCGGTGATGTTTTCGCGCCGGAGGATATCTTGCATCGAATCAAAACCACAGGCGTCGACGGAGTAACAATTGCACGCGGTGCCGTTGGCAATCCTTGGATTTTCCGGGAGGCCCGAGCGATTGTTCTCGGTCAGCCTGTGCCTCCGCCGCCTTCCATTCCAGAACTCGGTTCCGTGCTCCTTCGCCACTTCGATATGGTCATGGAACACTACAAACGGCGAAAGGGCATCGCCTATTTTCGCAAGTTCGGAGCCGCCTATTGCAAGCGTCATCCCGATCGACACAAAGTGCAGGTTGCCCTGATGGCTGCAAAAACCCCACTTGAGTTTACCGACATTGTTAAACAATTGTTTGCGGTATAAAAACAGCAGCAAATACAGCTTGCCGAAAACATGGCATATCGCCGCAATTTATTTGCCAAACTGTAACTGATATTACAGACTATTCCGGCCTTGGCTCATGCGCCTTCTTGCCATACACCTTTTCATACGCTTTGCAATACGGGCATAGGCCTCCTTCCACATGCTTTACCACCCAGAACGCCACCCCTTTCTGTTTCGTCCTTGCCCGCCTGCACACCGGACACGTCAAACACTTTTGTGCCTTAATTCGATCCTGCTCGGTTATGTTGCCATCCGCCATCGTCAGACCTCCTTTTTATTTGATGGCTGATTGTATGAGATATATCGCATCTGTTGCTGTTTTGTTATTCACCTTTCCACAGGGTTGACCGCCGTCAATCAAACAATGGATGAATCACTAATCCCGTCGCAAGCTTCGGGTAAAAGAAAGTGCTCTTCTGCGGCATCAGTTGTCCTGCCAGGCTGATTTGTCGGACCGCTTCTATTTTCGTCGGCGGTACCAGAATTCCCAGCGTCTCCGGTGTCCTGGCGATATAATCTTTTACTTCCTCTGCCAGGTGGAAATATTCAATGGCCGGTTTTTCCGTCTTGAGCCATTTCGGATATATCAGCCGGTCCAGAATAAAGCGATGCAGCACCGCTACCGGCAGCGTCCGCCATGCCAGGACATACTGATCGGTCAAGTCCGCCAGCAGTTTTTCCGCTTCTTTTGCACTTGCCAGAATCGCCCGATTTTCCCCGTGATTGACGAATGCGAACGCCACCTGGCCATATTTGTTCATCTGATCTTCAAGCTCGGCTCCTGCTGCGTCGGTCCACTGCAATTCGAACTGTTCCTCCAGCAGCTTCGCCAGTTCGTCCAGCTTTAATCCCGTCATCTGCGTAATGCATCGATGCGTCGGCAGGATCACCAGTCCCGGTTCCGACATCGACACGAACATGCAGTTGACGTAGTTCGCAGGATGATTCTCAGTCAGTTTGCCCTTTTCCTTGAGATAATTTCGATACATCAGCGATGTGCTGTAGCGATGATGACCGTCGGCGATGAAAATCTTGCGGTCCCGCATACGATCGGTGACAAATTTCAGCACAGCAGGTTCAGTTACCACCCAAACTTCATTGATAACATCTTCCAGCGTTCCTTTATAGGTCGGTTCGCCCGGCAGATTTTTGTACAGTGTCTCGGTGATCGTATTGGTATCGTCGTCGAACAGGCAGAACACCTGTGACATGTTGCACCGGGTAAATTTCGTCAAAAGCAGTCGATCTTCCTTCGGCCCGCCATAAGTCTGTTCGTGCGGAAATACGCTGCCGGTTCCGAATTCCTCCAGCCGAAGTCTGGCGATAAACCCACGTCGAACGTACTGACGGTCCATATGAGAAAATTTCTGCTGATACACATAAATGGCTGGTTGCCGGTCTCGTGTAAAAATACCTTCCTTGATCCAATGGAACAGCCTCAAACCCGCTTCGTCATAAACCGATTCCGGTCCCGCATTTTTCGGCGGAGTATAAGGCATATCGATGGCGATAATGTTATGTGGTGATTTTTGTAAAAGTTTTCCCTTCGCCTCGTCCGTAACGACCACATCGTAGGGCGGAGCGATTCGATCTGAAACATCGATCCCGCCGGTGAGTGAATATCGAATTCCACTAAATCCTTCAACAATCGCCATGATTATGTTCCTCTTTGGTTGAACAGGGGCACGGTTTCATTCCCGTGCCCCTGGGGTTTCTACTTTTGCAATTCATCCAAACAGCGGTCGTTTTTACTGACCACTTTTACACTAACATTTTCATTACGTACCTTCACCGCTTTCAGCCAGATACTTTTTCTGTTCCGGCGTCAGCGTGTCGATCTTAAGATTCATCGACTTGAGTTTCAGCTGCGCGACCGTTGCATCAATATTGGCGGGAACTGTGTGAACCTTGACGCCCAGCTTGCCGCGATTCTTAATCGCAAATTCGGTAGTCAGGGCCTGAACCGAGAAACTCATGTCCATGACGCTGGCAGGATGGCCTTCCGCCGCCGCCAGGTTGATCAGACGTCCTTCGCCCAGCAAACGAACCCGATTACCGTTCGGCATCGTATATTCATCCACGAACTGTCGGACGTTTTTCACGCTCTTGGACATCTTCTTGATTCCGGGGATATCGATTTCGACGTCGAAGTGGCCGGAGTTGCAGATCATCGCGCCATCCTTCATCTTCTTCACGTGTTCCGGACGGATGACGTGCTTGTTGCCCGTCAGCGTGACAAACAGATCGCCGTAGGTCGATGCCTGGGCCATTGGACACACGGTAAAACCGTCCATCGCAGCTTCCAATGCCTTGAGCGGATCGACTTCTGTTACCGTTACGATCGCGCCCATGCCTCGTGCCCGATTCGCCACGCCGCGGCCGCACCAGCCGTAACCCAGTACGACCACATTCTTACCGGCCAAAAGGATATCCGTCGCCCGGACGATTCCGTCGATCGTACTCTGGCCAGTGCCATATCGATTATCGAACATATGCTTGCAATTGGCGTCGTTTACTGCGAACACAGGGAAATTCAACTTGCCGGTCGCTTCCATCGCCCTTAGCCGGATTACACCCGTCGTTGTCTCTTCCATCGATGCGATAATATTTTTCGCCAGGTCGGTTCGTTTCAAATGAATCTCGTTGACCAGGTCCGCCCCGTCGTCCATCGTGACGTTCGGCTCGTGATCCAACGCCGATTTCAAATGCCGGTAATAGGTGTTCCGGTCTTCCCACTTGATAGCATAGACGGGAATTTTGAAATATTTCACTAGTGCTGCCGCAACATCGTCCTGTGTCGACAGGGGGTTCGACGCACAAAGCACAAGGTCGGCTCCGCCCGCTTGAAGCGTCCTGGCCAGGTTGGCCGTCTCAGCCGTCACATGCAGACACGCACTCATTCTCAGCCCCTTGAGCGGCTTTTCCTTCGCGAACCGTTCCCGGATCAGTGCCAGCACCGGCATGTCGCCGTCGGCCCAAAGAATCCGTTTATGGCCCATTTCCGCCAGGGACATATCTTTGACATCATAACTCTTCGCTTTCGCCATCAATGAACTCCCTTCAAAACAAATAGTGATATTCAATCCTTATACAGGGCGCGCCGGCGCCCATCGTTATGTCTTTCATTCGCCTTTCGCCAGCCGAATAAAGGTCCGTACCTTGGTCGGGTTCTTAACCCCCAGCCTTTCCTCCACGCCGGAGCTGACGTCTACCCCATCGGGTTTTACAATTCTAATGGCTTGCTCCAAATTATCAACCGTTAATCCTCCCGCCAGGAAAATCGGCGGAAGTTTTGAGCGGATGCCTTCTAATATCTTCACCCCAGCCGACCAGTCGAAAGGTTGACCCGTCCCGCCGCCGCCAGGGCCGTCAAGCAAAAATCCTAATAAATCGCCGGTATTCTGAATCTCTTTAAAATAACCTTCCAACTCCTGCAAAATACCCATACTTTTTACCGAAAAAGCTTTGAGAATCTTTACGCCAGGCAGCATCCGCATGACATCATTTACATATTCCGCCGGCTCGCTGCCCTGGAGTTGAATGTTTTTCAACCCAAGTGACTGGGCCGTTTTTATAACTGTTTCTGCTTTTTCATTTCGAAACAACCCCACCGCTCTGGATGGTATTTTCAACCCGGCAAGAATCTTTGCCGCCTGTTCCATACTGATCCATCTTTTCGATTCTCGGATGAAAATCAAGCCGACAAAGTCTGCCCCCGCCTCTTCGGCCATCTGTCCATCCACTTGCTGCGTTATACCGCAGATTTTCACCAGCATCTTGAGCTTTATAACTCCTCTCGAATGCACAAAATATAAACGCACACCCTCCGCCCCGTCAAACCTTTTTCCCGGCTGGCGGTCGTGAGAAAGAAAAAGTTTCTACTTGTCCCCATAAACTCATCGAATTCAAACCGGTCAGCCGATTATAATTAGCAAGGCATGGGCCTCGTCGGAGATAATATGCCCAGAGATAAATTGATCAGAACTGGATTTGCACAATGTGTTTTGGCGGTCATCCTTGCTGGGATGGTCGCATTGGCAGGCAAAATCGTCTATATACATATGAAGATGGGTCAGGAACTCAAACGCCTGGCGGACCATCAACAGCAGGCGTTTCGGCCGTTGACGGCAGTGCGCGGCACGATTTTTGACCGCCGGGGACGCGTGCTGGCGGGTACGCAGATCGTTCCCTCGCTCTTCGCCGATCCAGCCATGGTGCAGGACAAAATCTATACGGCTGATATCATCGGTAACCAGCTCCATGTCGATCCGGAAACTCTTTTCGAAAAACTCGACAGCGACCCTGGTTCGCGTTTCGTCTGGCTGGCAAGGGGAATCGGGATAGAAAACGCAGACGTCTTTAACAAGGCAAGTATGCGCAAGTCTCTGCCCGGTATAGGGATAAAATATGAACCGATGCGGGTATATACGGCTGGAACCGTTGCCGGCCATGTCTTGGGCGCTGTTGACAGCGAGGGTAAAGGGCAAGAAGGCATTGAATTATTTTACAACCGTTTCCTGTCGGGCCAAAATGGATGCGAATGGTATATTCGTGACAGTGCACAAAGAAAAATATGGCTGATCGGAAATCGATGCAAATCGCCAATAAATGGTGATCACATTGTATTAACAATAGACGCGGTAATTCAGCAGTTCACCCAGAGGATATTGGGAGAGACTGTGGAGCACTTCCAGGCCGAGTCGGGGGTGGCGGTGGTAATGGACGCTCGGACCGGAGAAATTCTGGCTATGGCGAGTTACCCTCCGATCGATCCGAACAAGTTCAGCAAGGTATCGCCTGCGGTGCGTCGGAATCGGGCGATCACAGACCCCTACGAACCGGGAAGCATTTTCAAGCCGTTTGTTGCGTCCCACGCTCTGGCAGGCAATTATACAAAACTTGGAGAGTCCATTTTTTGTCATAACGGGACCGTTTCTTTCGGCAAACGTGTTCTGCACGACGCTCATGGCTACGGGGCTCTGACCTTCGAACAGATTGTAGCAAAGTCGAGTAATATCGGCATGGCAATACTGGGAATGAGGATGGGGAACACCAAGTTGTATCAGGCGGTGCGATCGTTTGGCTTCGGTAGCAAGACGGGAATCGATTTGAAAGGCGAAGACGCCGGCATCGTCCTTCCTTTGAAGCGATGGTGGCCGATTTACAGTACGACAAGTGTGCCGATGGGCCAGGAGATTGCATGTACTTCATTGCAATTGGCTCGTGCATTTTCGGCGATTGCGAATGACGGAAAATTACTTCGCCCGAGACTGTTCCGGGCGGCGATCGACGAGACAGGTCGGATTGAACAGGAACAAACAGGGGCAGAGGTAGTCGGCCAGGCGATTCCGAAAGAAATAGCCAATATCATGGTTCAAAACGTTCTGCGATCGGTTTGTACGATGGGGACCGGCAAGAAGGCGGACATACCTGGCTACCAGGTGTTCGGCAAGACTGGAACCGCCCAGATCGCGCGGGGACGCGCCAAGGGAAAAGGCTTCGAGGAGGGGGCATTCATGGCCAGCTTTATCGGGGGGGCGCCGGCAAGCAATCGCCAGATAGTGGGATGTGTGCGCATTCGGCGGCCGAGCCGGGGCATGGGTCACTTGGGTGGAACAGTGGCGGGGCCTGCGGTTAAACAGATTTTACAGGCATATTTCGATTATATGCACATCCCCCCGTTCGAGTCGGTGGATGCAAGCAAGTCGGCTGCGGCGGAAGAAGAGGACAGCAGGGAATAGCGAGTTAAAAACATACTGACAAAGTGAAAAAAAGTTGAAAATTGAAAAATGCGGTGGGCAAAGCTCATCGGACGGAAAAAATGGAGATTGCAGGGATGAAGAAGGCGAGTGAACTGGTGAGAAAGGTTCTCGGCTGTGCGATGCCGGAAACGATCGAAGATTTTGCGGTCACGCAGATCACGGCGGATTCCAGGCAGGTCGTGCCGGGAAGCATCTTTGTCGCCGTGCCTGGGACGAAAGTCGACGGCGCGGATTACGTCTCACAGGCGGTTGAGAAGGGGGCGAAGCTCATCATCAGCCATCGAAAAATCGACTCGCTGCCGGTCCTGGTTACAGAAAAGACCAATATCGTTCTGGCGAAACTTGCCTGGAGTTATTTTGGAATCGATGATTTGCAGGCGGCGGGGAAATTGAAACTTTACGGGGTCACAGGCACCAACGGCAAAACGACGTTCTGTTATATGTTTCAGCATTTGGCGAACCATTTCGGCCTTCGCTGTGCGCGGTTCGGAACGGTTGAATACGATTTACTCAAAACGCGTTATGAGGCTTCCCATACGACACCGGATACGATGCAGTTGGCGAGAATGATCCATGAGGCGGTCGAAAACGGCGCGGACAGTATCGTAATGGAGGTTTCGAGCCATGCACTGGATCAGGGCCGGGCTGAGGGATTGAAATTTTCCTCGGCTGCGTTCACGAATCTGACCGGCGACCATCTGGACTATCACAAGACAATGGAAAATTACCTGGCTGCGAAACTGATTTTGTTCAAGTCGCTGTCGGCGGATGGTTTTGCGGTAGTGAATGTGGATGATCCGGTCGGCCAGCAGGTCCTCTCTGCCGGCAGGTGCAACCGGATAGGCTACGGCATCGAAAACGATCGGGCGACGCTGGTGGCACGACAGTTGACGATGACGGCGGGTGGAACGAAGGGCCAGATATTATTTGAAAAATCGGCTCTTCCATTTTCAACACCCTATATCGGCAAACACAACGTGTACAATCTACTGGCGGCGCTGGGAGTCGGCCTGTCGGCTGGATTCGACCTTGGCAAGATGCTGAAGGTGATGGAACAGGGTCCGGCGGTGCCGGGACGTCTGGAACGGGTGA
>CAYMXC010000122.1:0-7935 GCA_964394135.1 uncultured Phycisphaerae bacterium | reverse complement strand
ATTACAAGAATCTGATCGTCCTGGAAAAAAATTTTGACCGGCTGAACTTTTTCCCGACGGACCGACTCGCGTATCGGCTTCTCCTCGAAAAGTTCTTCTTCGTCCAGTTCCAGGTCGTCAGCCGGATTTTCGAACGTTTTTTCTTCCTGATATTTCTTTTTTTTCATCTTTTTCATTTGCACATATTTTCCCGATTTCGATAACTTGCGGAGAAATGAAACTTTTGCATATTCATCTTCGGCTGGGAGTCTTTTTTACCCCAGAGTTTGTCCCAGAAAGATTTTTTTCTTCCGTGCGGGAGACGTAGATTTTTTTGCTTTGTTCGCTGAATTTCTTCGCGGGGTCAGCCACCTTCATCTGAAATTGTTTTTTGTCCGCGGTGGCCTTTTCGCCGGTCAGATCGATGGCACCCTGCTTTTGGCCGGTACTGTCGATCACCTGCGGCTGTTCTCGCTGGCCGGCTTGATCTTTCTGCTGTGAACAGCCGATCAGCCCCGTCGCAAGAGCAGAACATATTATCATTTGTACTAACTGTCTTTCCAGGGTCATTCCAAAAAGTCCTTCAAATTTGGCTGGAAGTTACCAATATCCTTTATTATAAAACAGTTAACACCAAAAGCAATTAAGAGCCGTGTTCCATCGACCTCTTTCAATAATTGGCAGGGGAATTCGGAACGAATTTTAAAAAAGAAAAAGGACATAAAATGTTACAAACGCCATTATATCAGATGCATGTGGATTCGGGGGCCCGGATGGTGGACTTTGCCGGCTGGAGTATGCCGGTAGTTTACACGTCCATTCTCGATGAACATGTCTGGACGCGAACCCAGATCGGCCTCTTTGATGTTTCCCACATGGGCCGGCTGGAGATCAACGGCCCGGCGGCGGGCGAGATGCTGGAAAACCTATGCACGCGGGAACTGGTGGATTTGTCACCCGGTCAGACGCGATATTGCCTGATGTGCCGACCGGACGGCGGAATCCTGGACGATCTGATGGTTTCCCGTTTGAAAGACGAGCAATTTTACATCGTGTGCAACGCGAGCAATCGGGCAAAAATCGTCGCTCATATCGAAGAACACCTAGCGCCCGGTGCCACGCTGATCGACCGGACGCAGGAAACAGCCATGCTGGCCATCCAGGGACCAAAAGTGATCGAGATGATCATGAAACTGTTCCCCGGGCCGCTGGCCCAGGTGCCCCATCGACGGGTCTATACGGATAAAATCATGGGCATTAAATATCATGCGTTTCGAGGCGGATATACGGGAGAAGACGGATTCGAAGTGGTCGTTCCCGCATATGTGGCCCCGATGGTCTGGGCTCAATTGATCAGTGCCACACTCGACGATCAGCCGGTGGTCAAACCCGCCGGACTCGGCGCCCGCGACACACTGCGACTAGAGGCGGCGCTGCCGCTTTACGGCCACGAACTCAGCGAACAGATCGACCCCCTCTCGGCCCGGCTGGATTTCGCCGTGAATTTTGCGAATGAATTTATCGGCAAACCCGCGCTGGAAAAAATTCGCAAGGACGGACCCGCCAAAGTTCGCGTTGGATTGAAATTGCAGACCCGGCGAGCGGCCCGACAGGGATTCAAAATCTTTTCACATGGCAAACCCTGCGGCGAGATCACCAGCGGAGCGATGACCCCCACTGTCAACGCCAGCATCGCGATGGGATACATCGAAACTGCGTTATCGCAGGTAGGAACGACCGTTCAGATCCAGATCGGCACCGAATTTCACGACGCGGAAATCGTCGCCATGCCGTTCTACCATCGCAAAAAACAAAATTCGAAATAGAAATGCCTGAGTGCGTCGTGCGGCACCATCTTTTCCATCTCAAATCCGGTCGCGCTCGTTAGAACTTTTCCCAATGAATGACCTCGCTGATACTCTTTTTGGCGGCCCGGGGAGTTTGTTCAGCGGCATGCCCCACAGCGACCAGGGAAATGAGCTTCATCTTTGCAGGTCCACCGAGACATTTGACGATCTGCGACGCGTAGGGCTTTTTATCTCCCGCCACCCAGCAGCACCCCAAACCCAGGGCTTCGGCGGCCAAAAGCAAATTTTCCGTCGCGGCACAGCCGTCTTCCAGATAATACTTGGTGTCCTCGCAAAGTACGACAATGCAGGCGGCGCTATCTGCGATAAATTTCCCATATTCCGTCATGTCGGCGATCTCCCGCCGCTTGGCAGGATCGGTGACCACGACGAAATGCCACGGCTGGACGTTTCGTGCGGTGGCAGCCAGCCGGCCGGCATCGACGATCTGCTCCAACTCCTGCTTCGTCACGGGCTGGGATGTAAATTTCCGACAACTGTGCCGATTCCGCAAAACATCAAAAGCCGATTTTTCATCTCCGCACATGTCAAACTCCTTTTCAGAATGGAACCATTATTTTTTCTCTTTAGTACCCGGTTCGACCACGGCGACATAAGGCTTGCCGAGTATCTTCTTCACCAGGATCATTTCGCCTGCGTCGTTGCCTTCGATTCCGTGTCCGATGAACTGCAGTGCATAACCCACTACCACCAGGACCAGCGCGACCAGATACCAATAGTCCGGGCCGCGCGCTGCCGCCAGGATCACCGCCGGTATCGCCAGGATCGTCAGCGGAATCCCGATCAGGTGCAAAATCAAACTCGTCTTGTTCTGATGCCGCTTAAACCAGTTTTCCAACATAAAAAAATCCAAACTCCTTGTTTGCGTTTCCCAAATTATACTGCTACTGCGTTATCAATGAAACGATGGAATGTTTTCTTAGATATTCGACAATTTTTGTCGGTAGATTTCTCTTCACTAGAATGCGGCATTGTGGTTATAATTGTTGTTAACAGCCCGAAAGGTAGATAGTTAGCGAAGGACCGAGGGTTAGTTGGAATGTACAATGGTCGGTTGCATGCCGGCAGCCGACGTGACCGCCTGTGACTCTTGCCAAGCGACGTATAATATTGCAGCGTGGTTAAATGATAATTCGCAGTGAAAACAGCGAAAGAACAGGACTCATTCCCGCCGTTTGCAGTAGAACGGCAGGTTTTGAAATGAACTCATAAATACCTATAACACAAGGAGATAGGTTATGTTGAATGTGAAGAGACGCGGATTTACCCTGGTGGAACTGCTGACAGTCGTGGCCATTATCGCCATGCTGATCGGCATTCTGGTTCCCGCCGTCAACAGGGCACGGCAGGCGGCGCTTAAAACGTCCGTCAAGGCCCAGCTTTACGGCATCAGCCAGGGATTGGAAATGTTCAAAGGCGATTTCGGATATTATCCGTCGTCGCTACCGCAAAACCCGACCAATGGTGTAGAGATACAAGCAGATCGTAATGCTAGTTTAACTAATTTTAAGGTACAGGGCGCTCACCGGCTTGTATTTGCTCTATTAGGTCGTGATAAAATGGGTTGCCCGGCAAAAACGGGTACCGGTGGTCCTTCTTCAATTACAGGAAACAAAGGCCCTGACAGCATTAAAGGATGGTATTATTCCAGTTCTACCGCCGCAACGTATGGACAATTTTCGGCGGATTCCATCGATCCGTCGGAGAGTAACTGGGGAAATGCCACATATAAGACCGGAAGAAAAGGACCTTATATCGATCCTAAAGGCTTCTCTGTAATCGAAGATCAAGTCGCAAAAGATGTTACTGCAACTCCAAGCTATGTGTGGATTCTATCGGATAAATATGACAAACAAACCGATGCTATCACAAGCACAAACGATTATTCAAAACATTCTACGATCCTTTATTATTGTGCCAACGAAAGGGGAACGCGGATTGCGGCTCCTACTGCCGAAATCGCAAATAACATTTATTATCCGCAGGATAACGAATGGATTGTCGCGCCAGATTCCTCTCATGACGATTTCAAAGGTGGCTATAATGCGGGCGGCGCATACACCTATTTCTGGAACTTCATCGAAGATCAGAAAGCAATCGTCGGAACGGGTACAAATGCTACCCGTCGGCCATACAATCCCGACAGTTTCCTGCTGATTTCCAAAGGCTATGACGGCCAGTATGGCACAGAAGACGATGTGACCAACTGGACCAGCAACTAATTTAAGGTAATATCCTGCAGGGTGGGCCCGAGGGTCCATCCTGCAATTTTTTTAAGGGCAGAGCCATGATCGATTTTCGCGGTAAAAACGGTAAAAAGCGTGGATTTACGATGGTGGAAATCATGGTGGCGGTGGGGATTGTCGTGGTGCTGGCGACAATCCTGATCGTGCTGGTGGCCGGCATGGACGCCAAAGCCAAGACCACGCGAACAACATCTGAAATGAAACTGCTGAGCGAAGCGATTGGAGCCTTTAAGAGTTCCACCGGCTATTACCCGCTGGCAGTACCGGACGACGCATGGGGCAACTGGGCTACCTTCACGACAAAAATGAACTGGACCACAAACCCAAAATGGACCGATTATTTTCAAAATAATGGAGGTATTCCAAATTTCACTTGGGAAACGGGAACAAATCCCACAAACATTCACATGCTGATCTTCCAGCTGACGCAGGTGCCGGAATCCAACGCGATTATCGAAAGAATGAAGCAGTCGTACGGGGCTGCCGATCAGAAAAAACTTGATCTAGCTTCCGGTACGGAAGAATGGAAGAAGACAAGTGACGACTGTCAGTTGAATCATCCGCTGGATGACCAACTGCGAAAAGTCTATCAGCCGATGGACGCGTGGGGCACGCCGCTACGATACTGGACGGCAGGCACACTGGAATGGTCCAAAACGACAGGCAGCTGGAATACTGAAATTCAAAATTTGCTGGCTGCCAAAATTCAGCAGGCCAACTGGGGTTTTTACCTGGAGTCCGCTGGACCGGACCGGCGGTTCGGATGGTGGGGCCAGCAGGCATCGCCTTTCAACGCCAAAGACGCCAACGACAACGTCTACAGCGTAGGCAAGTAAGTAAAAACCGTTAGCGAGAAACAGGCTCCCTGTCATCTCCGCGCAGGCGGGAATTCATCTTTTTCCGCGATCCCGCCGATTCATCTCGTTTTTTCGATTTTGCTGCCTCCGTCGCCGCAGTACCCTCCGGCAGCGACTCACCGCGGTATAGTTCGATCAGCATTTTTACATATTCCGGGTTCGTCAAATTTTTCAACTGCGAAACGATATCCGACGAATCTTTCAAGTCTTCCATCTGCGTAACGGATGATTCCGACGTTCTGCTTTTTCGACTTCGCTTAACCGATCTGACCGGCACCTGGGATTTTTCATTTTCAGCGAATTGATACGCCTCGCCGATGGTCTTCAACTGCGACAGCAGAGTCAAAAGCTGCTTTGCCTGCGGATGATCGGAATTTTCAAATCCCTTGAACAGCTTGCCGACCGCCGACGTGAGCCAATCGCCCAGCTCTTTCGACGATTTTTTCGCTTGTGATTGCGCCCGCGCGATCGGCTTGCACGCCGGTACCGGTTTCGTCGGACCAGGCGACACAACATACCGCCGCCCCACTGCGAAAGCTCCAACCAGAATCAGCAAAAAAACGATTTTTCGCATGACGATCGTCCTTATTTCTCTGCCGATGCGGCCTGGGGCTTTTGCGATTTTTGCGAACGCGACAAAAATTCCCTGGCCTCTTCGATTCGCAGCAGCCGGCAGGTGGGAAAAAATACTGCCCCCGCCACTGCCAGACACGCCAGCAAAAGCAGATATTTGTTGCGAACCGGCAAATAGATTTCCGTCAGGTACACCGCCAGCGCCATCAAACCGCAGGCAATCAATGTTTTGACCGTCGTCGTTAAAATCGCCCGGATATTCAGCGACCCGATCCGCCGGCTGAGGATAGTTCCCAGAATAATCACATTCAGCGACGACATGATGCTCGTCGACAGGCCGAAAATTCCCTCCCGAATCCCCGGCACCCACAGAAAAATCACATTCATCAAAATGGCCAGCGTCACCGTCTTGCTCAATACGCGAAGCGGCGTGACCGTATCTTTCAAACTGTAAAACGCCCGAACGACAATATGATGGCCGCAATAGGCCCAGATGCCGATGGCGTAAAATTGCAATACGTATGCCGTCCTGGCGGTATCGGCGGCATGAAATCGCCCGCGCTCGATCAGTACGCGAATCACCAGATTCGACAGGAGCATCAGGCCGATGCCCGTAGGCAGACCCTCGAAGATCGCCAGGCGAAGCGATTTGGAAACCATATCCGCCAGTCCCTTGTGATCCTTGTTGGCCGACATTCGGCTGAACGCCGGAAACGCCGCCGTCGCCAAGGCGATGCCCAAAACGCCGACGGGAAAATTATACAGCCGACGCGCCAGCTGAACAGCCGAATTGGTCCCTTCCTGAAGCGGATAAAAAATCGTCCAGCCCAGCAGTTGAAAATACGGCTTGCCGTGCGGATCGGGCGTCAATCCCATCATGATCGTCGCGTCGATCCATGTGCTGAACTGCAAAATTCCCAGCCCGAAGATCATCGGTATCATCGTAACGACAATGCGACGCAGGTCAGGGTCACGCAGCGAAAATTGTATTCCCCAGCAGATGCCCGCCTTTTTCACCGCCCGGACGATCCACACCAGTTGAACCACCCCCGCCAGCAGCACGGAAACACCCACCGCATACACCTGGTGTTTCAATGCCACGCCGTACCGGGCCAAAAAATATTTCGCCGCGATCACGCCCACCACCTGTGCGATGTTCAGGAGCACCGGCATGAACGCGGGTATGCCGAAATGGTCCAGGCAATTGAGCAGCCCCGAAAACAGCGCCACAAGGCAGACGAAAATCATATACGGCATCATCACCGCCGTCAGGCCTGCCCACAGGTTCGCATAGTCGCCCTTCTGAGAAAAAAACCACACGCCGCCGATAATCGCAATCACCAGCAACGTCAAAACAAACAGCAGCACCGCCAGCACCGTCGCCACGTTGCCCACCAGCTTGCCCGCAGCGGCGCGATCCTCCCGCTGAAGCTTTTCCGACAAAACAGGAATGAACGCAGCAGACAGTGCCCCTTCGCCCAATAACTGACGAAAAATGTTAGGCATGAGAAACGCATAGTTCAGACAGTCCTGAATCCAGTTTCGACCAAGCCAGGCATAGATGATCTGATCGCGCATCAGGCCGGTGATCCGGCTGCCCAGCGTGACGAGGCTGATCAATCGCGTCGAATGTAAAATCGATTTACTCATATGGGGTGAAATTATAGAAACCCGGGCGTCATTTTGCTATAGTGAGGACAAATGATTACACCAGACTCAACTATAAATTATTCGGTCTGCATCGCCGCGGTCGACCGTTATGATCCCGACGCTGTTCACGCCGGATTGGAACAATTATTTTTTTCCCTGGGCGGCTTGAACAATTTCATCAAACCGGGCCTGCGCGTGTTGATCAAACCTAACCTGATTGCAAAACGATTCGAGTCCCAGACCCACCCCGTCGTCATCATTGAACTGGCCAAACTCGTCCGCAGCGCCGGCGGCGAAGTCGTCATCGCCGACTCGCCCGCCTGGCAGTCCATCCGCACCAACGCCCAAAGCTCCGGCCTGCTTCAACTGGCTGAGGAAAACAAATTTCCTCTGTTTGAACTCAAAAATCCGACGCGGATCGAAATCGATGGACGCAAACTCGTCATCTCCCGACAGGCGCTGGATGCCGACGCGATCATCAGCGTACCCAAGCTCAAAACGCATCAGCAGCTCAAACTTACCGCCGGCATAAAAAACATCTTCGGCTGCGTCCCCGGCAAAAGAAAGGCTGTCTGGCACTTCCGCGCAGGCGGCGACCCACAACACTTCGCCCGTATGCTGATAAAAACTTACACGCTGCTGAAACCCGTCCTAACTATTATCGACGCCATCGATGCCATGGAAGGCCGCGGACCCATCAACGGCTCTCTTCGCCATCCGGGAGTTCTGATCGGCTCATCCGACGGCTTTGCAGCCGAGCTG
>CAYMXC010000121.1:6146-7939 GCA_964394135.1 uncultured Phycisphaerae bacterium | reverse complement strand
CAGTACAAACAGCACCTCGATACCTAACTCACTCATGGCCTTGGTTAAACCATAGCAAGCAGTCCCCAACCCGCCGCTGATGAAAGGCGGAAATTCCCAACCTAACATTAAAACTTTCATATCACAAACTAACCTCCACCGAATCGTAACTGCAAACGCCGCATGAAGCAGATAGCCTGTCTTTTTGGGTGAAGATTCACCCATATAGGAGTGCTCGTCCTGAAAAATAAAGCACCCCCACATCAAATATTACTATAATTGAAGTTCCTTTTTAACAGTATTTTATGTGCATGTCAACATTTAATTGTCGCATGAGTAGTTTATTTTTCACAGAAAAATATTCGGAAATAATTTTCGGGAATTTTTGGAAAATAATTCAACAAACGACGGCTTTTTACACATCCATTCTTGCGTGATTGTAAACGAAAACAATGCAGTCTGCGTTTACTCAAGATCATACAGGCTATTGTCTTGTGAAATAAAACCGCAATCGTCCGGAGTGTCTTTTGAAAAGCTGAATCGGTTGGTCATGGGTTTGGAATGGCCGTCAACAAAACCGACATTGGTTTGTCGATTATGGCGGTAGCCCTGGGTGCCGGAATCTGCGACTCCTTTTGTTTCATAAGTGCTTGGAAAAGGGGAACGCATGAAGTTGTTGGTACCTCCGTAATATTGGCCGTCGCCGAAGGCTGCACAATTTGTTGGATCCTGAACCTCACATATTTTAGCGGGGTATCGGACCCGCTCATAAGTTCCTCGGCCTAGATAACTGGTATTGTAGTTATATCCGCTATACGGCCTGCCCCAGATTTTAGTACCTCTGAACGATGGACACTGCTGTATCTCGTCGATCATCCGACCCATCCAGAGCCATCCCGGTGCGACTTGTCCGCTGGGTCTGTAAATGAAAAAGTCCCAGCTGTATTCATTGGTTTGATCGTAAATATAGGCGACAGGGAACTGGCCATTACTGTTTTCTGTGTAGCAATTTAAGGCAATGAGCATCTGGTTGATGTTATTCAGGCAGTAGACCGATCGTGCATTTTCTCTTGCCGTCTGGAGGCCCGGGAGCATTATCATCAGCAATAGCGAGATGATGGCGACAACGGCCAGGAGTTCGATTAATGTAAATCCCTTGTTCATTTTATTTATATTATTTATATCTTTTTTGCCATAATCCCAAGCCGGGCAATGTGATAAGTACGAAGGTCATAGGTTCGGGAACGTTTGCTCCCTGCCGTTGGTTGTAGTTAGTGGCCAGTATTCCCAAGTCGATGACGTTGACCAAAGTGTCGCCATTGAAGTCCCCATCAGCCCAGCTTCTGCCGGAGAGGCCATAATTAGTCGCCAGGATTCCCAAATCTATCACATCGATTTTGTTGTCCATATTGGCGTCGCCTGGAAGATTGGCAGTAACGGTATTAAAGACGAAGATGGAATCGATTTCCGGCCCACTGATTTGCTGGCTTGTGACCTGGCATTCACCGGTGATCTTGATGTATTTAAACCAGCTCAATCCGACCGAGGCCATATCGAAGGCATCTCCGCCGGCATATCCGGTTGAGGTCCATGAGGAGTCGATCATGGCTTGTGGCGATCCCGGATAGACCAGACCTGTTCCGTCGCCTGGGGTCAGATCGAAGGACTGACTCTTGCCGTCGGGGGAGTTGTTGTACGGATCGGGCAGGAAAGATGGGAGTTCATACCAGGTCGTCAGATCCTGGCTTAGGTATATAGAACCGGGGTCGGCCCAGACGGTTCCGGAGGAACCGGTTTTATAAATGGCATTTCCC
>CAYMXC010000121.1:0-6083 GCA_964394135.1 uncultured Phycisphaerae bacterium | reverse complement strand
GTCATAGCCTTCGGGATCGTTGGGATCGTCCATGACCTTAAGGATGTTGCCGGTGGCATCGGTAAAGGCGAGGATGATCCAATCTGTGGCGTCGAGATTCCAGACGCAACTATCATGGACGGGCTCTTGAGGGTTCTGGTTTGCGGGGATGGGGCCGAGCACGCGGTGTGGGTCGTCGATAGAGTTATCGTTTATTAAGTCGCCGCCCGACCAGAATCGGCTGGAAGCGTCGACGATTTTATTGGCCCACATGGCTCCACGATCCAGATCGGCCTGTCGATAGGTAAGGGCGTCTGCTGGTCGGCTGATCATCGCGACCAAGATCAGCATCGAAATAAACAAGGATATAAAACTTCTCATGTCATCTTCCTCGAAGAAATCGGCGGCGAGAGATTTTGAGAAAAATCTCCCGCCGGCCGTTTTGTTTAATTCATTTACGTCGAACCAATCCGATCAAGCCGGCCAGACAGACAAGGACTAGCGTTGCCGGTTCCGGTATCGGCACAATACCTGCGATGGAATCAAGGACATAGTCGTTATTGCTATCGTAGACGACTGCCAGCAGGCCATTGTGATAATTCAATGTACCCATCGCCCCGTATGGGGTGGCGGATGCTATATCGCTACCCGGCGTGGCGGCGAAAGAAATAATTCCCTCGTATTTGGTGGTCGTAATATTTAGGACATGGATAACCGAATAATCCTGCCAGATGATGTTGCCCTGATCATCCACCGTCATATCGCCCAGTGAACCTGGGAAATTGAATGTGGAATTTGCCGACGCGATTGTGAGCGGATTCAGCAGAGGATCGTTCATGGCGAGTGTGACTTTATCGGCAGAGAAAGCAAGCAGACTTGCAGCCCAGGTCTCTGCGTCGAAAGTTCCGACGAACAGGTTGCCATTTTGATCGAACTCGATCGGTCCGCTTGCGCCGCCGATTACGCCGAGAAGCACGGGCGTTCCAAAGCTTATAGAATTGACCGTTCGGGAGACCTCCACTTGCCACAGGGCATTACCGGATTGTCCGTTTGTGCCGCTGACGATCAAGTGGCCGGCGGAATCGAAGGCGGCGTCATAGATGCCTGGGAAATTCAAGGTTGCCGAGGCAGAACCGTCGAGGGAAAAGCAGTGCAGGGTTCCGGTGGGGTTAGCAAAGGTTCCGCCGGTGCTGCCTGCGATTCCATAGTTTCCGGTCGCGTCAGCAAGCACGAAGGCAGGCCAGGGATCGCTGATTTGACTGTAAGGGGTTGCGACCAATGTTCCCGAAGCGTTGTATTCTCTTACCTCGCCGGAACGAATGGTCAGCCAATTGTTGTTGGAGAGAAAATCCAGACCGGTACCTGCGCCATTAATGTAATCGAAAGATTTCTGGTAGCCTGTGGCGGGTGTGATCTGTGCGGTGTCCGCAACAACGGCTCCGACTCCGACTGTAACAAGATGGATGGATATTAAACTCAATATGAACGTTTTTTTCATTTCCCTATCTCACTTTCTTTTATTCAGAATCTAGTTTTTTTACATGGAACAAAAATCAACAAATACGACAACCGAAATACATTTTTGGATTTATGATCAGGTCAGGGTGGTGTTTTCATGACAGTACTCCTTTTGCGCGAAGGTAGTGGTTATATAAAATCTCCCGGACAGGTCTCCTGACTTGCGGGCGGCGGAGAAAAAGCTATGTTTTACTCTGCCCGACCGATTCGCCTTCCCATCGATTCACAGGTCATCGAGCGATAGCCTGCGGAAGATCGACAGTGGCATGATGAATCGTTCGATCCATGCGGACACCTCGACACACAGTGGCGCGACCGTGACGGATTCTCACCGTCTTCCCTTGCCCAGAACGACTGGGCTTATGCTTCCGGGAATGCAGTTGTCAATAGTTCAATGAAGAGTGTAGTCGCTGAATGGGATCAAACACATCGAAACACCGGCCTGGGGGGGCTCGGAGTACTGGTCGTCCCATTTCGCGAAGACGCCTCGTCATTTCGTCTACAGGCAGGTCTCCTGGCTTTCGGCTTGTTCGATCGGGCCTTCCCATCCGTTGGCCGGACAGTGGCTTACGATTACTTGATCGCCGATTACAGTGGCGCGTCCGCAGCGGTTTTTCACCGCCTTCCCTTTTCACCCGCACTTGCGGGTTCATTCACTCGAAAATAAATTGCATTCCGAGCGAAACCTGTAACTGAGTTGCATTATATTCGATCCGGATTTTGCGTCAAGAGGATTTGGTAAAAAAAGAAAAAAGACGGACAATTATCGTTTTGATGGCGATGTTCCGACAGATACTGATTAGAATGAATTACGAACAGCCAGTGGATCGGGCGGCTGAGGTTAATCGGAAAATTTAAATTCTCCGGTTTCTTCAGAAAGTTTCGCGGCACCGGCGGCACCGACAAAACCTGCGTCGTTTCCGAGTTGAGCCAGGACGATTTCTCCGGAGCAGGGGCCGAAGACGTTGCCCTGAAGTTCGCGATAATATTTTCTCACGGGCTGAAGGAGATTGTGGCCTGCGGCGATCATACCGCCGGCCAGGACAATAATTTCGCTGTTAATTACATGGTCGACGTTGATGCAGCCGATGGCGATGTAACGGCAGGTCTGGTGCCAGTGGTTGTAGGCGAACTGGTCACCCTTTAGCATGTATTCGAGGATCGTTTCGGATGTGATGGTTCCGCCCTTGTCGAGAACTTCTTTCATATCGGATTTTTCTCCGGCGCGGATTTTGTCGGTGGCGATTTTTGCCATGTGCATGGCGGAAGCATAGGCTTCGAAACACCCCCGCTGACCGCAGTTGCACTGCCTGCCGCCGGGGTCGATAATAAAATGCCCAAGTTCTGCAGCGGTATCGAAGTGTCCGCGTATGAATTTTCCGTCGCTGACGATTCCACCGCCGATGCCGGTTCCGAGTGTAAACATGACGAGTGAGGAATAGCCACGTCCGACACCGGCCCAGAACTCACCCCAGGCGGCGGCGTTGGCGTCATTTTCGAGTGTGGCCGGTTTTTTGAAATGCGAGGCGATCACGTCGCGGACGGGGACATTTCGCCAACCCGGCAGATTCGGAGGGGCGATGATAATGCCCATTTTATGGCTAAGGGCGCCTGGCGCTCCGACGCCGATAGAACGAATATCCGCTATGGTCAAACCTGCGTCCTTGATTGCTTTTTCGCCTGCCTGGCACATACGTGACAGAACGGTATCGGGTCCGCCTTCGGCGAAGGTAGGAATACTGTGTTTACTGAGGATTTTAGCATTTTCATCGACCACACCACTCTTGATGTTGGTTCCGCCCAAATCGATGCCGAGGTAATATTTACTCATCGCTGTCTCCTTAAGACGCTGTAGAAAAGTTAAGAAGGATTTGTGGCTGTGGTTTGATTTTCCAGTTCGACTTTCTGTGCCAGTTCATTCAGTTTGATCCTGTAGGGTTCCGTCAGGCTGTTTAAGAAGTCACGGGACAGATGTCGGCATGTCCTGCCTGCGACGCGAACATTGGCAGGGTTTTCCGCCCATCGAATGAAACGATCGAGGATCATTTGAATTTGCCCCTGCTCGAGCAGACTGGTCAAGCTGTTGAGGTACTGAGTCAAAATGGAATCGGAAACGGACATCTGCAAGAGCAGACCGAGCAGCTGATCGGCCAGATCGAAGGGTTTTTCCTGCGAGAGCTGTTTTGCGGAAGATATCGCCTGGCGGAAATATTTTCCGGCATCCTCTGCCTTGGAAGTTCGCAGCAGAAAAGTTCCGAACTCGACCATGATATTGATTTTCTGTTCAGCGGGCCAGGCTGCGGATTGGTCGGTGATCTGTGCCGCCAGAGTATCGATCAGGGCGAGGGTCTGTTCTCGTGTTATAGGCTCGCTCCGCAAGACCATCTGGTTCGCCCATCGGATCTGCTGATCGATGGGCCAGTGTTTTGTCATAGTGAGAATTGCGTTCCAGGTTGTAAGTCGGACCTGGTTGTCTTTTTCGATGTTCGAGCTGAGTTTGGTCAGGAGTGTTTCGACCGCGCGTGGAGCCGATGTAAGCGAGGCGATTCCCGTGGCGAGTTCTGCGCGGACGGCCGGTTCGGAATCGTTGAGCTGATTGATCAGCAGATCGACCAGTCGCTCATCTCGCAGAGTTGCGATTCCCTTGGCGGCGAACCGTCGCAGCTCGGCGTTAGGGTTGCTCAGTTCCTGTTTGAATAATGGGAGAAACCGTGCATCTGCCACGAAGGTGTCGGTCATGGTCGCCAGCAGGCCCTGTTTGAGCATCTGCTGGTCGTCGCCGCATAGTTTGTATCGTTCGAGCAGGGCCTGGAGGGTTTGATCTTTCAGTGTGCGGCTTAGATTTTTCTGATTTTGGAATACTGTGGCGATGGCCTTTCCGGCGCCGATGCTGACCGGTTCGAGGGGAGAATTCAACTGCTGGACGAGCTTGCTGAGGATCGTCTGATCCCCGAGCTGACCAATGGCGACCAGCAATGCCTGTTTGACGGCGGGATCAGTTTCGACTTCCAACTGGTGTAGCAGCTGATCGACGGCTTTGCGGTCTGAACTGACGGCCAGCGCCTTTGCACACTCTGCGCGAACGGTCGGATCAGGATCATCAATCAGATCGCGGATGACCGGTTGAAGCTCGGATGGAATTGGCTGCTTTGGGGAAACAAGCGAGGTCAATAATTGCAAACCCGCCCGGCGTTCTGCAGGGAGTGTTCCGGTGAGATAAGTGATGATCGTTTTGCATCGATCGGCATCGTTGGCCGAATTGAGCCGATAAAGCTGGCCGATAGTCGAGATGAGCACTTCTTCCGTCTGATCGAGCCTTTTTTTCAGATCGCGGTTTTCGTTGGTTACCACATCCAATTGACTTTCCAGCCATTGCGATGTGGTTTTATTTCGATTCTGCTGCCACCATTTCTTCCAGTCGTTCAAATTGACTCCGACGTTCGCCCTGGTAAGTTCCTGAAGACTTTTGGCACATGCTGATTCGATTTCTGACTGATCGTTTTTATTGATCGGCGCTTCTTCCATGATTTTGATAATGGCGTCGACGGTTTTTTTCTGTCTCATTTTGCCGAGTGCGGCGATGGCGGAGATTCGCTGGTTGATGGTTCGTTTTTTATTTGCGGCGATCTCGATGAGAATGTCTGGAAGCTTATTGATTTCCGGGGACTTGCTCGACTCGCGGAATCGCCCCAGTGCAGAGGCGGCGGCAGTTTGCAGTTCGATATCGCCGTTGATCAAGATGCAGAGCAGCGGCTGCATGAATGCTGGATCGGGTTCGTCTCTGTCGGCGATGCTTTCGATGACGGCGAGTCTGGCCTGCTTGTCGGCTGGGTCTGCCAGAATTTTGAGCAACTGTTCATTTGCGTCGGATACATTTAGATCCAGCAGGGCACTTGCGGCAAATCGCCGGTTTTCAAGCGGGCTGATTGGCGACTTAATTATTTTTAATTGAGCTTGAGCAATTCTTGTGTAATCGGACGTTATGGTTGAGTTTGTATCCTGTGCTTTTCCCCATACAGGACACAATACCAGAATGACCAGCAAACCAAGAAACATCCGTTTTCCTGTTTTATTCATGGCTGGGAACCTGATTTCATCCATAAAATGTACATTCATAATTAGGTTGTATTGTCCGCATTTTCGATAAACTTTTCAATGGATATCGCGGAGTTTTTTTTATTTTGAACGAATATTCTTTCATTACACTACATTCTATCTTTTGTGTCGTAAAACAGTCCATCAAGATGCCAATCTTACATTTAACTTGCATTTTTGGTTTTTTTGGGGTAATATAAGTAATCAAGTAGTAATGCGAGAGAGAGTTTTGAAGAAAAGCTGTCTCTCGCATTTTTTTTATCTGTGATTCTTTTGGAGCAAGGGGAAAGAACATGAAACGACTGATCATTAGTTTGATTGTGATTTCAGTGGTTACTTCCTTGGTAAATGCCAGTATTACAGAGATTACCTGTGCTGACGATGGCGATGGCGTGATCGAAATGAGTAACTTGGGTTATACAGATTTGCCCGCCGCCGATGTAACTATGACAATGGATTGTATTCACAATAAGGTTGCAATTCTTGGGGTG
>CAYMXC010000120.1:0-7998 GCA_964394135.1 uncultured Phycisphaerae bacterium | reverse complement strand
GTAGCAGTACGGGAACGTGCGGCTGGATCACCTCCTTTCTAGAGGATTATCTAGATCCCCATTGCCTCGGCAATGGGAAGGAGTCAGCACTTTCTTGGCTGATTTTCGAATCGGTTTTGAGTATCCGCATCGATACTCATGGAGCATCGAACTGTAAAGTTATTTTCCGACCGTCGTGGGAAACCGCGGCGGTCGGTTCTTTTTTTTACCGGCGACTAGTCCCTCGCCGACAGCAGCGAATAACTAAGCGAATTCCAATTTCTGCCGTCAAAAAGATTCGGCGTATGCAACGCAGCATGTGCATCCGACATAATAGGCACAGAAACTGCGATCCGGATCGGCTCAGAAGTCCGCACGCTGGCAGACAGAATAACCGGTGCAATAAAATTCTGTACGAATTGCGGATTGGTCGTGTCGGTATGTCCGCCATGATCGCCGGCCTGTGCGAATCGCGGCTGCCATGGAATGGTTTGAACTTTACCATAAAGCGTTCGAGTCGGTTCGTTGGCATTGCCAGGCAGATGAAAACCCTGCAGGCCCGCCACGTCGCTGCCAACATACCGCCGATCTGCTGATCCCGCCATCGGGACAAGAAGATTCAGCACTTCGTCCCGCTCCGAAGTATAGACCTGCATTGTGCCCTCCACCCGTGTCAAGGCGATGGTCAGGTCATAGCTGGCGTCCATGCTCGATCCCAGCAGGATCACCATTTCAACACGGCATGTCTCCGGCAGGGCCTCCAGGGCAAAAATCGTCACCGCCGTGCCGGCTGACAGGCCGATCAGTGTTATCGGCCGATCGGGATGACTCTGCCGATATTCAACGATTTTGTCAGCCAGAATTTTTCCCTTGGCCCGTTTATACTTCACACTTGCCGTCTGATCCGCCAGTACCCCCAGGCCGGTATGCCAGACGAATTCCTTGAATTCGCCTTTGAATCCCGCTTTTTTCAGCCCTTTGCGTACGCCCGGTGCCCAGTTCGTCAAAAAGCTTCCGCCGCCTGCGCCGTCCAAATAATAAACGATGCCGTTCGGTTCGGAATTGTTCGATTGGATCGTATCCTGCGGATTTTCCTCACCGAAGACCATATCCACCGAAAGAAATACGAAAAATGCGAAGACAAAGACATACCGTTTCATAGCTTCTTTCTCCCTTTTTTACCTTTGACAGTTACAGCTTTGATAACTGTTTGCAGCTTTGTTGTAGTAAATAGTAAATAGTAAAAGTGCTTCGAACGGTCTGATCTAAGAATTTTGGGGACTTTCCATTATGCCTCTGTACCGGCTTTCAGTTCGATTCCGCGCACAACACGACAGTGTCGAAATGTTTTGCGAAAATCGATTGCCCGGGAAAAATCCCGCCTCCAGATTAAATCTAAAATACAAAGACCTGGCGGTCAAATTCCGGAAATGAAAAATTTTAGAAATTTGCTTTTGGTGAGGATTTGATGTCTGGAACACTCAAATGGGAGTGTTTCGTATGTTTTGGGACGTTAAAATCGAAAGGAATTAGTTTGATTTTCGCTGGTTTGAGTGTGTACCACCCCCATACCCAAAGATCGTTAGCCGGGACAAATCTGGGATCGAAACCCCATGAGGATTTGACCTGAAGTTTCACGGGTTTTCCTGTACCGGAAGTGGGGGTAACCAGAAGATCAACGCCGCTATCCTTGGCTGGCACCCAGACATCATATTGATTTCCGAATTTACGGATAATACGGTCGCCGACAAGGAATTCGCCTTCGTGGATTGTAAAGAGTGGTTTCAAGTTTTTCTTTCCTCAATCATTTTTACCTGAGGTGCAGCAATTGATTTCCCGGCATATTTCCAGCCGGGCATTACAACACGAATCTTGACCAGGGAATTTGCGGGCATTTCGGCCGGCATACCCTGGACATCGAAATTCGACAGTTTCTCCACCGGGACATCCAATTCCTGATTCAGACTCAAATAAGGAGTAAGATTAAATCGATCTTCAAGCCAGCGGATCAATGCTTCCGGCAGTAATCGAAGGGGTTCAACTTCCGCAGGAAGCTGTCCTTGCGGAATGCCATTAAAAGCATCACGCATAGCCAGGATATCCCGCAGAAATTTCTCCGATTCCATTTCTCTGATCAAATCGTTGGTATATTTCTGCACGGCGGCCTGCCCCAAATGATCGGCCAGGGTCAAGACCGCAGTTCCCTTTACAGTCAGTGTCTGATATGCTTTCTCCATTGCCGATAATGCACGGTGCACTGCTTTAGCGTTAGCACTATTGACGATGCGAGGATGTTTTCGAGTTTTCGATTTTGCTCCTTTGGCGGCCTGGCCGATTTTCCGGGACTTTTTTGCGATTTTCTTTATTCTTCGAGCCATAATCCGCTATCCTTTCCGGCAATGATATTACTGCTGTCACTGCCAAAATGTCCATCACGTTCTAATTTGACGGCGCGGGCGTGGGCTTCATCGGCTTTGTCATATTCGCCGACATTTCTAAGCAATCGCTCGTATCGCTGCCAGTGTTCCAGAACGTACTCATTCCGATTCACATCCCGTTCGGCGTAAAGGAGTCCTCGTTTGTATTCTTTTGATGCCAGCTCTTCGTTTCCCTGATCACGGTAGACATCCCCGAGCCATTCGTACAGGTAGCTCAAATCCTGATCCATGGATAATGCAGCCCGGATTGCTGCAATGGCTTGGGGGTATTGTTTTGCTTCTGCTAGTGCACACCCGAGATTTCCTTTGAAAACCGGATTGTGAGGGTTCAACTCCGAGGCGAGACGGTAGGCGTCAATCTGTCGTTTCGACTGTCCCTTCATGCCAAATATTAAACCTTTCAGATTATGCAGTGAAGCATCAGGGCCGCAATCTTCCATGCAATCATGAATAGCCAGCAAGGCTTCATCCAGGCGGTAGTTTCGATACAGCAGATATGCCTCGTCATAACGCATTTGCGGTGGAATATTTCCGGTCCGCTCGAGCGTGGCACGCAGCCGTCGCCGATGTTCAAGCAATTTTCGGCCATGCAAATCAAGTAGACATGCTGTCCATGGATTGTTAATGGAATCCGCTTCCGTATACGGCTTGCCGTCGATACTGAACCACCATCGCAATCTTTTATCGGAGTCGACGGATAATTTGATCTTTACCAATGCCCCTTTTTTGATACGGTGGGGCAAAGGAACCTTCACCGTTCCGGACATTTTATGCGCGGTAAAAAAGGGAACCAGGAGTTCCGTTTGATTATCGCTCGGAACAAAGAAGTCCTCTTCGATTTCTTTTACGCCTTCTTCGGCAGGATAAGGAAGAGGAGTCCCTGCAGTAACAAGCGTAACGGGAACATCGCTGAGTGTGATAATTCCTAAATCTTCCGGCATGATAGGCGCAACCATCCGAATGTTTCGGGCATGTTTCCAGTAACAGGCTAAAGCAGCCCCACGGGCGACCGAGGTATCGATATCCGGGGTTTGTATAACACGAACTTCGCAGAATAGATCGCCGGACCGGTCCAGTGTATCCTGGATGAGTCTTCGGACATAGGGATTACGGCAACTTCCGCCATGAAGAATGACAACGTCCAACTGTTCAGGTTCTAGATTTGCCTTTTTAAGAATTTCATAAATCGGAGTCAAAAGCGATTTTGTATCTGCATTTTCCAGATCGTCCAGTGATGGCAGCCTGGAAAAAGATTCCATGATATTTTCAAATTCATCAAGAGTAAGCTCAAAATGATGTGGTATAGTGACTTCCCAATCGGGCAATTCAAATGTCCGTTCCAGCTTGACCACCACCTTGTCAACCTTCTGCCGCACAAAATCCCAATCGTCAGGACGTTCCGTTAAGGCATCATTGATTTTGCGACAAATGCGTTCTTTCAACTCACGCGCAACCGTGCAGGTAAGGGTGTCTTCCACCACTTTCTGTGCTCCAGCGTCAGGGATTGGCGATTCGGGACAGATTCGCGGCCAAACGATCGTTTTCGTGATTTCCCGATCGATATCGTCACCGCCAAGACGCCGATACTGAGAAATCGCCAGGTTTTCGATGTGAAGTCCGGTTTTAGTCCTTTCGTCAAACTTCGCCTTGACCAGTGCAAGATCGCAAGTTCCGCCCCCGTAATCATAGATTAAAAGATGTTTAAACCGGTCCATCTCCAGGATCGAGCCGGCATCGGGACTGTTCAGCAAATCCAGCAAGGCTGCTACGGGCTCATCGATCAGTTCTACCTGCGATGGATCAAGGCCGGCACATTGAGCAGCCTGAAGCGTATCCTGCCGGGCCAGTGCCCCGAAAGAAGCTGGAACCGTAATCACAAAGTAGGAATTCAACAAATCGTGAATAGGATTTGACTTGGAAGTAATATCGATGAGCTTTCGAATGATTGTGGCAGATACTTTGACTGGGGTATTATAATCCGGTGAAAACGCGCGGGGATATACCTTGTTCGTACCCATATCCGATTTGACGGAACGAAAAAAATCCTTACCATGCCGAAGGAGAATATCCGCCCTTTTTTTTCGATTAAATAAGTTGAAAAACTCCCAGCCAAATATCGGCTTCTTGCCGCGTTTGTCATCAAAGTTACGAGACACCACTGAAGGCAAGCGATCGGATTTGGTATGCTCTTCAACATCCTTGGGGATTGGCACAATCTGGGTCTGAATCATCGGCGAATTACGAAATCGTGGATCGTCGTGCACATACGCAATGCTGCTGTTGCTTGTCCCCAGATCAATGCCGTAAAATATCTTACTCGTTTTCATCTTGGTCTCTCCATCTCGGAAAGAAGATCCCCCGGCCATTAATTTTGCCTGTAACTTCTCCATCTTCTTCGCCGGGACGGCGGCAGAATATGGCCGGTTTCGCCTTGAGGGCTCTTGTTCTGATCGTTCGGAAAAACGCACAGATGCACACAGACATTTTCCGCCACCAGTGCCTGGCCGATGACGTCTTCGGATTCTAATCGCCAATCTTCACCAAGGCCGACTGTGGGGCAGGCCTGGCATTGCACCTCCGCTACGTGTTCCAGCAGCGTCTGGGCGATCTTTGGAGTAAATGAGCCGTGTGTTGCCTGGGCCTGACCGATAGCGTCGAGTGCATAGCCTGTAATCAGGCGACGCCACATTTTTTCAAGGGTCAAAGGTTTATCAAAAAGGTCCGCGGCGACAAAGCGACCATTGATGGCCGCCAGTATACCACGGCCCTGGGAAGGATATGGCAAGGCATCGAGATATCCCGTCAGCCGGTCCGGCCGTTGACGAATCACATCATGCATGGCCATTGTGGGAGAATCCGCCTGAGCATCATGAATGTACCAGGACACCTCTTCCCACACCGCACCCTGATCACTTCTCGCCTGGCCGCTGTGTCTCAGATTCTTCGTCACATCACGACTCTTTCTCGCACGAAGTCTGGACGGCGAGTGTCCGCCACTGGTGAAATGATTCGAGATATAATTCCATCGGCCCTGTTCGACACAGGAGACGGGAATTTTGACTTGAGTTTTAGGCGGCACAAGTACACTCGTATTCAAAATGCGATTTTGCTTTGCTCCAACCAGTTCCTCGCCGTCGATCAGGAGGATTGACTGTTCGGCACAACTCATTACCAGAAGTTCCGGCACATGTCCGCTCTTGTCTACTTCGCTTATCTGCAGTAAGCCGGATTCGATCGCCTCCTGGCTCAGGAGGTAATCGAGATGTCCCTGCCCATTACCTCTCAAAGGCAGCAGCATGAGGTTCAGGTGACCGATCGGATCACCGACCGTCAGCAAAGAAATAAATGGTTTGAATGTATATGTCATATTCGTCATCGTATTTTTCCTTCATTGCTATCCGGGTGAGTTTTTAAATATTCTCTGTTCAGCATTACAGAATCACCCCGCCTTGTCTTTCGATCCAGAATCATTTATTTATTCTTTTGGGTACTTGTCGATGCCGGCTGGGTGGTCGCGCCGCTGCCTGCATCCTTAAAGGCATCGTCCAGCATGCCCTCCTTCTCGATCTGCTGCCAGATTCGCGTCATCAGAGTTCTGTCCACTATTGCTTTCCCGTCAACCACGACTTTCATTCGAAGCAATGTTTTTGCCGAACCATTCGGTGAGACCATGAAGGTTACTGCTTCATCACGTTCCTTGGTCGCTACAGCGCCGACGACTCCAAAGAGAACCGTATTTACCAGCCGTTTCGCATTTTGGGAATCATGCCGTTTTCCCGTTACAACTCCGGATGCCTTATCGCTGTGGTCCACAGTAAATCCCAGGGCAAACAATCCGTTTATGGTTGCAGAATAGGCCTTATCATACGTCAGGTCCAGTTCCCGACTTTCCAGCGAACGGATTTCCGATTGGGTCATCTGCTGGGCACAGCCGAAAGAGACGGCAAAAGTCATCATCAATACATAAAGAAATCGCATTGATTTATCCCGCATCTTGGCACCCCTCTTGTTAAAACTTGGTTTGTTTGATCTTGTAGTCCCGCACAATGTCATTCCTGTCGAAATAGATGATCAGCATGACTGTGGTCTCGGATCGCGTACTCGAACCTATTCCACCTCCAACAAGACCGCCGCCTGCTCCTCCGTGTCCTCCGCCCCCGCCGCCACCACCCAGGCCAAAGGCTGAACTTGTCTGTTGGCTGGAGATTTTGTCGTAAACCCATACCTCCCCCGAAGCACTCTGCGTAACAATATTGGGAGTACCGAAGACTTCGATAATCTCCACCTGTGTGCTTTGATTCAGCTTGATGTGCTTTTTCGTTCCGCCCGGCGTCAAAGACGGATTTCGTCTTTCGCTGCAACCCGCCGCACCCAGCAGGCTGATAAGAAGAAAAATAACCAACGGGATCAAACACCCCGTACTGCTGGATTTATACCGGGAAGAATGATTGGACTCACATTCGGATACATCGGGAAAGCCGCATGAAGTGCAAAAGTCCACATTCTCGTCATACTGTTCTCCGCATCGTGTGCATTCATACTTGGCCATTTTTATCTCCCTTTCAAATTTCGCGTAATCCGACATTTCGATAAACTTATATTCATCTATTTATATTTTCGCACAGACCTATGACAGCCGTGGTCAGGGGTAAAAAAAGAAAAACGTGATGGGGGTATGACAGCTACGGTCAGACCTACTGGATATGGTTGGTACCTGGATTAAAGTATCGAATATTTAGGGGTAAATCTACTTCTGCGAAAAAGAGAATTTTCGCATAATTATTTTAAATTGAATTTGTTTTTTGGATGCTTTTCAATCTGAATGAGTAAAAGTTGAATTTCTGTTCTTCAATAATTCTCGGACTATATTGTCGAAATAAGCTTCCAGTTTGCCGTTGATTCCTCGTAAGCCATCTACGACTTTCCCGGCCCATGCGACGTATTCATATTGCTCTTCGATGGTCCATTTCATGGGCGGATCGGTAAGCATTTCCCGCAGATTACAAATCTTGTCCGCCAATTTGATATGTTTGGCTCCAGCGGACAGATGCGGTGCATGTATGATTTGAAGCCGTTTTCGCTCGGGCTTTGGCAATTGCTTATCGTCCGAAACTTCCTTAACAATCTGTAATACCGCCGGCCCGAACATCGACGAAATTTCTTCCGGCGTTGCATCGGTATCTTCCAGCGTATCATGCAGTAATGCAGCGATAATCACGTGAATATCCCACACCTGCCCCATATTCCAAAGTAATTCCGCCACCTCGACAGGATGGTTGATATACGGCGAAGCGTACTTGTTTTTCCTCCGCTGATCGCGGTGTTTCACCGCTGCGAACTTCATGGCAGTCAGGATTTCAGCCATTTCCTTTTCCGTGAAGGTCATATTATTTTCTTTCAAATAGAAAAGAGTTAAACACAAATATCAGGTAGATTGCTTCGAATGTCGATCCATGTTTTGAAATGATAATGTCAAAGGAATCAAAATACCATATTTCGCGATCTACAATCGTTCCGCATTCAATCGTTTATTGATATATTTTCCCGGCTATTTTACCTGCTTTTGCCACCCCGTTTCTTT
>CAYMXC010000119.1:7453-8037 GCA_964394135.1 uncultured Phycisphaerae bacterium | reverse complement strand
CACGGAGGCCCCTTCCGGCCAATTGGTCGTGTCGGCCAGTTCGACGATTCCGTTTTTGTAGATTCCCGGAATATGTTCCATAAGTTTCTCCTTTTTCCGAAGTCTGCGACGGCGGTCGGCAGCTTCGAAGGGCGAGGCAAGGCTGATCCTTATTTGAGGGTTTCCTTCCAGGCCCGGGTTTTCTGGTTTCGATACTTTGGATTTTCCTGTCGTAGGTAATCGCTGTGCACAGCCATGACCTCGGTGTATCGTAATGGTCCACAGCGGATTCAAGGAGCCGATCACTGATTTTTCGATCGAGGTCCAGAATTCGGTCTCGCATCTGCATCCATTGATTTATATCGGCAGATTCGATGGTTTTCAGTTCATCGCGGTAGATTTTGGCAGCGGGCCAATCTATACGGGCGTTGACGTACCAGTGGAAGAGTCGCTGAAGCCTGGCGACGAAGAGTTCGGTGGCAGGATCGAACTTCAGGGCGGTGGTGACGAAGTAGTTATCGAGTTTTTTGAGTCGATCGTGATCGATGAGGTTTGCCTCGGGGGCCAATTTGTAGCTGAGAGTACCTGGGAAGGGGTAATGGACG
>CAYMXC010000119.1:0-7443 GCA_964394135.1 uncultured Phycisphaerae bacterium | reverse complement strand
CCGCATTCGTCCGGGCCGGACCCGCACCATCAGATCGATGGTTTCGTTCATCTGGTCGATGGTTTCGCCGGGCATGCCGAACATGAGGAATGCACTGCTGTGAAGATTGTATTTTCGGCACAGATTGAAAGCGTCGGCGATCTGGTCGTTGGTCATGAATCGCTTGAGGAAGCTGCGCCGCAGGGTATCACTGCCCGATTCGACGCCGAACTTGACGATTTTGCAGGGTGTGCGGCTCAGGGCACGTGCGGCATCTTCGGTGAAGGACTGGACATGGGCGTTGACGACAAAGGGAGTGGTCAGGTCGGCCTGATTGTAGGCGTCGGCGAAGCGGACGACCCAGTCGGTATCGAGGGTAAAAAGATCATCGTCGAAGATGATCATTTCGATGTGGTGGGCGGTTGTGAGCTGACGAATTTCGCTGATGACGCGATCGACGGGGTAACGGCGAAGGTACTGGCGCCGGGGATAGCCCTGTTCGGCGTAGAGGCCCGAAAGTTCGTAGTTGAAGCAATAACTGCACCGATATGGGCAGCCTCGGCTGGTGAGGAAACTCATCCACCCGTTTTTTTTCGGCAGCAGATGATCGAGATCGAAGATTTCGTAATCCTCGGCGGGCAGGTCCGTTAAGTTTGGATATGGGCCGAGGGGATTTACCTTGTATGAGCCATCTGGCAAGCGCAGGGCTAGGTTCGGCAGATCGGAATAATCGCGGCCGGCCTGCAGGCGATTGGCGAGCTTCGGCATCATGAGGTCGCATTCGCCGAAACCGATCATGGGCCAGTAAGCTTCGCGGATGAGGTCTGTCAGACACAACGTGGCGTGGACACCACCGATGATCTGGGGGACCGCTGGCAGTGCCTGATTCAGGGCCTGGCTGATCTGGCGGGCGTAGGCGTATTGCATAGTCTGGACGGAAAAGGCGACCAGGCCGGGGCGAAGGGCGGCGACCTGACTGACGATTTCGTCGAGAGTCGGCACGCGATATAGGCTTTCGTTAAGATTGATCAGGCTTACGTGGTGGCCGGCGTGTTTGAGGGCACCGGACAAACAGGCAACGCCGTGATTGAATCCTTCCTCAGCGTTCAGATTCGGATAGATCATCACAATATTCATAGTTTTGTTATTTTATTCGAAATTGAGCCAAAAAGGAATTGCCAGTCGGGATTTCCATAAAATAATGTTATCGGAGTGGTTGTGAGTCTGGATGAAAAGCAATAAAAGGACAAAAATACCTTGCCTAAAAGGCGGTATTTTTGTAGTTTTACTGGCTTAACAATAAAGCTAAAGGAACTTTCGATGGCTAAACCAATCAGCGTTCAATTGTATTCGGTTCGTGAGGAGGCGGCGAAGGATTTTCCGGGGACGTTAAAGAAAATCGCCCAGATGGGATACAAGGGGGTGGAATTTGCGGGGCTGCACAATCATTCGGCGAAGGAAATCGCTCAGCTTATACGATCGCTGGGGATGGCGGCTTCCAGTGCCCACGTCGGCTTACCGACGAAAGAGAACATTCATCAAATAGCGGATGAGGCGAACGAGCTGGGGTATAAATATCTCATCAGCGGGTTCGGCCCGGACGACATGAAGACGCTGGAACAGGTCAAAGCATGCGCGGAAAAGCTGGCAAAGGCGTGCGAACTGACGAAATCGGTGGGGCTGCAATTCGCCATTCACAATCACTGGTGGGAGTTTGACCGCAAATTCGAGGGCAAGACGCCATATGAGATATTCATGAATACAGTGCCGGATCTGTGCAGCGAGCTGGACATTTACTGGTCGACCAAGGGAGGAGCGGACACGGTTGAATTGGTTAAGAAGTGGGGTAATCGGATTCCGCTGCTGCACGTGAAGGACGGGGACCTTGGGGAGCGGATTGTCCATAAGGCGGCGGGTGATGGCAAGATACCGATCGCGTCGATTGTCAATGCGGCGGACCCAAAGGCGTTAAAATGGCTGGTGGTGGAACTGGACGACTGCGATACGGACATGATGGAAGCGGTAGCAAAGAGCCATGCCTGGCTGAAGGCCCAGAAGCTTGGCGAGTAAGCCGCGACTGGCGATTGACTGAGAATTGAAAAAAAGGCCCGAAGAGCCCATTTTTCCTGAACAAGAGACTTGCCGGAGCCGAGGCTTCGGGTATAATGTTATAGTCATAACTATAATTGGGAGCTAAGGTAAAGAAAATGGCAGACGACGGACACAACGGGATTCGGACCGAGACGGCGAGCAAGCTGTTTTTCGGGGCTTCGTTGTTTATTCTGGGCCTTGCCGTCGGGATGATCGGGTGGAGGTCGGATAGCGGTTTGTCGAATTCACCTGCCCTGGCCCAGAGTTTCCGGTCCAGCGGGACGGGCGGGATCATGGCATTTGCCGGTCAGATCGAGAAAGACATGTACGGTATTGTCATGGTAGATGTTGATGCTGGAACGATGTGGCTGTATCAGTATCGCAAAGGTGCAAATCAGCTGAAGCTCCTTGCGGCTCGAAGCTGGCTTTACGATCGATACCTTGAGGATTATAACAACGCGGAATTGAAACCTTCGGACGTAGCCCAACTGGTTGCCCAGCAGCAACAGAAGAGCCAGAGCGAAACTACGACGGCACCGGCGGAGTCGGTGGAACCCTAGCGAGGTTTGTGGCTGGTCAAAATTGGCTGGTCGATTAGAGGGATAACGGCGACGTGCTTTCCTTCGTCCGGTTCCGCAAGCGATATAATTATATAGGAAAATAAGATCGCCTTTGGCGACGGGAGTATCGAAAAATGGCAAATAGCGGACATTATACACAAGACGAAGCTGTGAAGAAGCTCGCGTTGAAGAGAGAGGATATTGCCAATCTGGTTCGTGAAGGCCGAATTCGGGAATTCCGGATTGACGGTCAGGTGAAATACAAGAAGGAAGAGATCGACGCTTTGGCGGAAGAGATCAATCCATCGCTCGGAGTCGGCGATGAGAGCAGCGGTTCGGACACCAGCGGCGGATCGGCAATCGACCTTGTTCCTGCGGACACGACGGACGGTGGGACGGACGTGGTATCGCTGGAAGAGACGGGCGACCATCTTGCGCCTGTGACTCCATCGAAGGAAGACACGGTGATTACTCCTGCGGGGGTTAGCGTGTTTGACGAGGATGAACTGGCGGGATTGGATGCCGACCCGATGGCCAAGACTCAGATTGCGCCGTCTGTGACTGACGAGCTTTCGATTGAGGGCGGCAGCGGCGGCAAATCGGGGTTGCTGGACATGACTCGCGAAAGCGACGATACGTCACTTGGCGCGGAATTGCTGGACGAGATTTATTCTGGGGAGGAGACACAGCCAAGCAAGGCAATTCCTGGCGCCGAGAGCGGCGGAGGCGTCGAAGGAGGGGCTGAACCCGCGGAGGCCTTTGATGAGGTTGAAGAGCCTGCTGCGCCGGTTCAGCGAATGATGACCGTTCAGGTTGTCGATCCGCTGGCGGGCGTATTTACCGGTTTTTTGGTAGCGGCGGCCATTTTGCTCGGTTTTGCGGGGATGGTTGCGGCAGGGTTGAACGCTGGTGTTCTTCCTGGATTTGTCGGCTGGCTATCGTCCAATCTTCTGTACTGGATCATAATCGCATTCGTTGTAACCGGCGCCGGTGCGGGTGTGGGCTACTTGCTCAGCAAACGACTGGCAGCATAGAACTGTTAACGTAAGAGAACCCGGTGGTTTTATCATCGGATATTGGGCGACTCGGAAGGGTCGCCCGTACTCGTTTCCAAATGTGAAGATTACTCGCGTGAGTCCTCCCAGACAATTATGGTCGAAACTGACAGCCATTCTTCTTGGCCTGCTGGGCACACTGGCAGCAAGTTTAGGCTTTTATACGGGTTTTTACGAACGTGCAGAGCGACAGACGATCGATTTTCGGTTTCGCTATTTCAACCGCGGCATGAAAGACAGCAATCAATTGTGCCTGGTAACGATTGACGAGGAATCGAAGTCGATCGCCGGATCCTGGCCTTGGCCTCAAGCACAGCTGGCCGGAATGATCAATCTTCTCAATGAACTCGAAAGCAGAGAGATACTGATCGATTTTGTCTATTCGCCCCCACCACTTTCGGAATCGCCTATTGCCGAGGAAGACGAAGAAGAAGGTGACGCGGTGATAAGCGAGGACGAGGTGATCGCCCAGGCATGCCGTGAACAGGGTCGGGTCATTTTGCCTTTTCATTTTTCTGCTGAGCCGAAGACGACACGGCTTTACGACCTACTGGTTCAGAATCTTCAGTTGACGCCGGAACAGGCAGCCCGAAAACTGCAAATGCCGGTGCATCGGATTCGTTCAAGTTTTGCATTGATGCAGCGTTTGGCGGCACGGCAGCTTGTACAGGATCTTTTGACGAAATATCCCAAGCTGACGAAGCGCGAAGTGACGGATGAATTGCTGGGCAAGCGATCCACGGCTGACAGCGACACGGAGCGGGAGGTTCATCAGGCATTCGATTATGTCCAGGCGTATTTTTCCGTTCGCTCCAAAGCAGGGTGGGTCATTGGGGAGAGCCGACTGCCGGTGGCGATTGCCGGTGTTTCGGAATGCGCGCAGATGGATTTGCCGGCGTCGAAACTTGCAGCCTGCTGTGCGGATATGGGATTTATCGACCGCGAGCCGGACCCGGAGGGAAAAATTCGGGAAGTGTCTTTGTTGAGTTTTTACAAGGGGATGATTTATCGTCAGTTGATTCTGGCAGGATTGTGTCAGCACTGGCAGATCGAGCCCGGAGATTTCCGCATCGGGTCAAATGCGATCGACCTGGTGGGCGGGGACCTTTCCGAATCTGGCAACGTCGTGCTGAAATCCACTCAATCCAACAGCATCTACATTCCACTGACTCGTCAGGGCAAACTGATTATCAACTGGTATGTACCGAAACCTGGAGATTGGACTGCCAGCTTCAAGAATATCATTCCGGCGGGCAGGCTTATGGAAATTGCGATCAATCAGAAGACCATCCGGGACAATCAGGCCATCCTGGCCAATGCGATGCAGTTAACGGTCAAATCGCTGCTGGAAAACAAATACGATCGATACGTCAAACTCCAGCGTCAATTGCCGATGTTGCGTGACAGCGTGGAGAATCTACCGCCGGAGCCTGGAACTACGACGGCACCCGATTCGCCGAACGATCCGAGCACGATGCCGGCACAGGAAGCTTCAGATTCGCCTACCACTTCCCAGCCGGCGACCACGAGTGCTCCAAGCACGATTGAAGAAGACCTGGTGAGTAAATATCGGCAAACCGCGGCAGAGATATCCCGGATTGAGGTTGAGGCCCGGGATCAGCTCGACTGGTTATACCAGCAACTGCCTGGACTTTCGCCTAGGGAACAGTCGGCCCCGGACAAGCAGTTGATCCGCAAACTCTGGCAGGCGGTCAATCATCCGGAAGAAATTAATCGTATGAACGCGGAACTCAAGGCGCTTGTCGATCAGCAGATGCTGGACATTGCTCCGCTGGTCCGCAATCGGATCGTTCTGATCGGTATGGGGATGTCGCAGGACAATTTTATTTCTACACCAGTGTTCGATCGCTGCCCTGCCATGGTAGCCGACGCGGCGATTTTAAATCAGATTTTGCAAAAGGCTTTTGTCGGCGAATCGGATCGCAACAGCAATCTGCTGATGATCCTGATTATCGGGACTTTGATGAGCATTCTGGCCGCCCAGCGGTCGGCACTGGAAGGTCTGCTGTGGATGCTGGTTTTGCTGGCGGGTTTTTTCGTATTTACATGCATTGTTGTTTTCGAACGCCTGCACATCATTTCATCCATGGTCGGTCCACCGGTTGCGATTGTATTAAGCTGGTCGCTGGTGAGTTTTTATCGCCAGATGACGGAAGGCCGGGCCAAACGGGTTCTGGCCGATCGATTGAGTCGGTACACAACGCCGGCGTTAGCACGAAAAATCGCGGAAGATTACGGCAGCCGAACCCTTCAGGCGGAAAAACGCGTGGTGACCTGTTTCTCCGGCAATCTGAAGGGGTTTGCGCAATTTTCGGAGAAACTAGGTCCGGAACAGACGATGGAGTTTTTGAAAATTTACCTCGACGCCATGTATCGATCGCTCGACGAGCATGAAGCATTGGTCAACAAAATCGAGGGCGACGATATTGTTGCGTTTTTCAACTTGCCTTTTTACGCACAGGAGGATCATGCCCGACGGGCGTGCCTGTCGGCCATCGACTCGCAGATGGCGATGGCGAAAGTTGAAGATCGGATTCGCAAGTCTGGAATCGCGCCGGATCACCCGCTTCATCTTCGGATCGGAATCAGCACGGGTCAGGCGATAGTTGGCGACAGCGGCTCAAATCGGAATTTCGAATACACCTGTCTGGGAAGGTCGATTGATGTTGCGTCCGGACTGGTGAAGGCAAATAATTTTTTTGACACGAGCATTTTGATCGACGAGGCGACACAGCGGCAGATGGAAAACGATCTTCTGGCCCGACTTCTTGGCAAAATTCGTGTGAGCGAGCAGGAAGAGCCTGTTGTTGTTTATGAATTGATCGGATATAGGGACGGCCGCAAGGATCGTGTTGAATTTGTAAATCTCTTTGAGCAGATGGTTCGAAGTTACTGGGCCGGCGCGTTCGATAAAGTGCCTGCAATTCTGTGCCGGCTGGCGGAAATTCAACCGGAAGACAAGTGCATACAAATTTACCGCCACCTGCTGGACCGATCGGTTGCTTCGGGCGGGCAAACTTTCCGGAACGGGTTGATCGAGATATATCCGCAATAAATGCGGTGTGCGATCGGCCTCTTATTCTTTCGTCAAACATTCCAGGTTAATCACGACGATTTCCGAAGGCGTGAAAAGTCGGCGTGACAGCGGTCCGCTGTAACCCAGTCCTGCTGATACGACGAGTTGGGTTTTCCCCAATTGCGACAGACCTCGGGCATTGGGCAGGTCGATATCGTCGTTGGTGCTGAAAGGCAGGCCCGGCAGTCGCACCTGACCGGCGTGAGTGTGTCCTGCCAATACAAGATCGATTACACCGTTGACGAGGTAAGCGGTTGAGGGGAAATGAGCGAGCAGGATCACGGGATCATGAGTTTCGATCATCGTCAGCGTCGCCAGCAGGTTGGTATCGCTCCAGGTTCTCTGATTGACACCGATGAACTGGATGGCTGAGTTCTTGCGGCAGAGGCGCAGGCCGGCGTTATTCAGCCAGCGGATCGGCAGATTGAGTAGATCGGTTTGGATCAGTGATCGGTCATGATTGCCCCAGACGCCCAGAAACCCGTCGTGAGGGTGGATACAATCAACTAGGCTGGACAAAAATGGTTGCGCCAGCGAACATGCCGGCTTGTTATGCACAATATCGCCGGTGAGGACCACCAGATCGGCCTGGACTTTCGAAACAGCCTGCAGGATGGATTGGACGAAATCGCATCGGCCGAGATGAACGTCAGAAATCTGC
>CAYMXC010000118.1:0-8237 GCA_964394135.1 uncultured Phycisphaerae bacterium | reverse complement strand
TACGTTACTTTTACAAGCTAACATTACTTATAAAAATCATTATCTGATTGGAGGAGTAGATTATGCGAATAGGAATTGTCGGCGCGGAAAATTCACATACGATCGCAGTCGCGAAGACTTTGAATCTCGACAAGGCCTGCGGCAACGCCCGAGTGGTGGCAGTGTGGGGCGAAACAAAAGCTTTTGCTGAAAAAGCGGCACAGGAAGGTCAGATTCCGGAGATTGTCAAACAGCCTGAAGATATGATCGGGAAAATCGACGCTGTCATGGTGGACCATCGACACGCCAAATATCACATCCCAGCGGTAACACCTTTTATCGAGGCGAAGATTCCTGCGTTTGTCGACAAGCCCTTCAGCTATACTGTGAAGGAAGGCGTCAAGCTATTGCAACTGGCTAAGAAGAACGGCGTAGCGGTAACGTCGTTCTCGGTATTGCCTGAACAGGAATCATTCAAGAAAGATTTGGCTAAACAAATCAAGGCGGCGGGTAAGATCACGGCGATTTATTCGACCGGGCCGTGCGATTTGAAATCGGTGTATGGCGGAGTCTTTTTCTACGGCATTCACCAAGTTGGCGCGATCCTGGCGGCATTCGGGCCTGGTATCGAGAGCGTTCAGGTAATCAAGGCGAGCAAGGGAAATCCAAACGCAGTCGCAATTATGAATTACGGCAACGGCGGCCCCATCGTTTCCATGCAGTTCGTTCAGGAAGGTCAGGTGAATTTCAGCTTCCGCGCCATCGGCACCAAAGGCGGCGTGGATTATCTTTACAAGAGCGATGAAAATCCGTACTTGAACGGCATCAAGAAATTCGTCGGCATGTTCCGAACCGGCAAAGAGCCCTACACATGGGCGCAGATTCTCGAACCGATCGCGGTTCTCTCAGCCCTGGATAAATCGGTCAAAACCGGCAAGATGGTCAAAGTTCAGAAACTGCCGTTATAACCGGTATTCGAACTGAAAAGAAATGTGACGGCTGCGCCTTTGTGCGTAGCCGTTTTTTTGGGGGGAGCATCGATCGATTCAAGCTAGTAATTGATGGCGAAGCATATCCAATGCAGCTACAGCACTGCGAAAACGGACGGGATCGCGTCCCGGATCGCCAAAACGAAACTCACGCACCTGGCACGATCCGCCGCGGCCAGCAACGGCAATATAAACCAGACCGACGGGTTTGGTTTCGGTGGCTCCGCCAGGGCCCGCAATACCGGTAATGGCAATCGACCAGTCGGCGTTCCAGGCGGACAGAGCACCTTTGGCCATGGCTTCGGCAACCGGCGCACTGACGGCACCAAATTGATGGAGAAGTTCACCGGAAACGCCGAGTTGTTTTTTCTTCATTTCGTTGCTGTAGCAGATCGCACCGCCTAAATAATAATCGCTGGAGCCGGCGATGTCGGTGATTATTTTTCCGACCAGACCACCTGTGCATGACTCGGCCGTTACGAGCGTTGCTTTTTTCTCTTTCAGTAAATCGCCGACGACTTCGGACAGTGTTTGATTATCGGTGCCGAAAATCACATTACCAAGCCGCTGACGGATGGCGCGTTCCAGGTCGTCAAAAGCGAGTTTATCCCGGCAAGCCAGACCGATGGAGATGATTCCCTCGTTGGCGGTGGTACCGAAAGTCACAGCAGGATGGGCCTTGACCAGATCGTCGATGCGATGGACCAGATCGGATTCGCCGACACCGACACAATGCAGCCGGCGGCGAAATGTCGTCGGACGAGGCTGACCCTGAATCCAAGGCCTGATGTATGAATCGAACATCAATTTCATTTCACGCGGCACGCCGGGCAGCGCAAAGATCGTTTTTCCCTTGATCGCGATTTTGATTCCCGGTGCGGTTCCTGTCGGATTGTTCAGCACCTCCGCGCCTTCAGGCATCATGGCTTGAATGCGGTTGCGTTCATTCATAGGGCGATTGCGCGATTTGAAGAAATTCTCGATGAATATCATGGACTCCCGATGTTCCAGGAGTGTAACACCGGCCAGTTCAGCCAGGGCGAAGCGGGTCAGATCGTCGTCGGTGGGTCCTAGGCCGCCGGTCATGATAATCAGGTCCGCCTGCGATGTGGTTTGCTGCAGACCCCAGAGGATATCCGATTTGACGTCGCCCACGGTGATCTGGCAAACGACGTCCACATCCAGGCTGGTCAATTGATTGATCAGCCAGTAGGCGTTGGTATCGAGGGTTTTGCCGAGAATAAGTTCATCGCCCGTAGAAAAAATTGCCGCTTTCACTTTTATCGCTCCACGAAAAAATTCTAGTTCAAACAATTTCTATTTTCATCTTCGGCAGGGCATTAAGGAAGCGTTTTCCGTAGGATTTGGTGACAATCCGCTTGTCCAGCACGACGACAATTCCGCGGTCCGACTTGCTGCGGATGAGCCGGCCGAACCCCTGTTTGAATTTCAAAATCGCCTCCGGCAGCTGATAATCGGTAAAGGCGTTGCCGCCCTCGGCGTTGATCTGATTGATTCGCGCCTTGACCAGTGGTCGATCCGGCACGGCGAACGGCAGCCGAACGATAATCACGTTCGACAGCGCCTCGCCCACAACGTCCACCCCCTGCCAGAACGAGTCGGTGCCGAGCAGTACCGCTTTGGGCGTGGTCTTGAACTGTTCGAGCAGCTTGTATCGCTGACCTGCGCCGTGATTTTCGCGCGATTCCTGGATCATGAGCGGATAGCCCTGTTCGGAGAGAAACCGCTGAAGATATTCGCCGAAACGGTTCATCATCTGAAAGCTGGTAAAGAGGATGAATGCCCTGCCCTGCGTCTGCATCAGATATTTTTTGATCGCTTCGCCCGCGGAGATCAGAAAATCGTCGCTGTCGTCGGGTTCGGAAAATGAAGTCTCGATGTATAGAGTCACCTGGGATTCGTAATCGAAGGGCGAATCAAGCTGAAGATGATCATATTCGTCGAGGCCCCATCGTTTGGCCAGATATTTACCCTTCCGCCCCACCGATACTGAGCGTGGCGCTGGTGAGAATGACGGATTTCAGGCGATCGAAAAGGGTCTCTCGCAAATCCTGAGCGACGGTAATTGGAGCTGCGCGAAGAATCAATGCCCGCTGCGACTCTGCCTCCGGCGCCGGTCCGGACGATTCTATCCAGTAAGTGTAAGGCTGTTTCGACTGCGTAATAAAGGTTTCGACCTCACCGGCCAATTCCTTCAGCCGTTCGCGGTAGTTGTTGAATTCGAATCGATCCTCCTCGTCGCCCAACTCCGAGCGAACGAATCGCATTTCTTCCGCCAGGGTGTTAAGAGCAGGAGTCAGCGGGTTGGCGACCATATTGGGGGGCATGGGTTTTTCGTTGCCGTTTCGGCCCTGGTGCATTTCTCTGAGTCGGCTGAACAGTTCCTTCGCCGCCCTGCCGGCGGTTTCTACAGCTTCGATCGCCGGGGAGGCGCCGATCGTAGCCAGAAGACCTTTTTGATATTTCGGGTGATAAAGGTTGTTGAGGGTGTTGTAGAGCTGGGCCTCAGACAGATAAATACCGAAATGCTCACCGGCAACGTTTTCAATGTTGTGGGCCTCGTCGATTATCGCGCAGTCGTATTTACCGAGCAACGCGATTCCTTCACGCTGGGCGGCCAGTTCGGAAAACAGCAAGGCGTGATTGACAACCAGGATATTGGCGTGCTGCATTCTGCGACGAGCCCGCCAGTAATGGCAGCGGTCGAAAAAGACGCATCGCTTACCCAGACAATTGCCCTGTTCGCTGGAGACCTGATTCCAAAGCCAGCCCGGAACTCGAAAATCGATTTCTGAAAGCGAGCCGTCGGAGTTTGCCTTACCCCATTGCCGAATCTTTTCCAGCGTGCCAATTACATCTGGATCGACAAACAGCGATTGCACTCGACTGATTGCCCGGGCCAGCCGACGAAAACACAAATAGTTGCCGCGGCCCTTGACCAGCACCGCAGTGAATTCGAAGGGAAGCACCGCATTGAGCAAGGGAAGGTCCTTTTCGATAATCTGCTGCTGGAGATTCAATGTGTAGGTACTGACCACTATCCGTTTTTGGTTTTGAGACGCATAAACAGCCGCCGGGAGCAGATATGCGATGGTCTTGCCCAGGCCCGTGCCGGCCTCGACCACCAGGTGGCGATTGTTTTCCAGTGACCGGGCGACCGTTTCCGCCATTTCCACCTGCTGCGAGCGGAATTCGTAGTTTTTTAAACGACGGGACAGAGGCCCATCGGGCCCAAGCCAATCGCTGATTGAAAAGATCACGCCTGCGATTTCTCCTTCGGGCCCGGTTCGACGCTACCCGGCCTTGCTTAAATCGTGAATAAAATCGAGAATGAACCAGAAGGTAATCGCCCCGACCACCAGGACTACCACCGTCGCAAAAATCGTAATGAGGGTCTGGCCCCCGATAAAGCCTTCTTTCATTGTCGCTATCACATGCGGGCGTGCAAGAATCAGCATACTGACCACGATCGCCGCCATGGTCGGCAGCATTGAGATCGAGTGCAGATAGCTGTATATCCAGACGGCCCGCGAGACCTCCCACTCCGTGCCCTGGGGACTCTGAAAGACGTGAATAAAATCGCCGCGAATATAATATCGTCCGTCGCGGATTTCGCCGTTCTTGGCATCGCCGCCGATATATCCATAAACGATGGTATAACAGACAAAGTTCGCCAGGCCAAGGAAAACGATCCACAAACAAATGATATTTCGCGTTCGTCGGTTCATTTTTGAACTTTCAGATCGATCCGACCCTCCATGGGAGAAGAGGCGGACGCATAAAGTCTTTTCGGAATCCGGCCCGCCAGATACGCCAGCCGCCCAGCGTCGCAGGCATATCGCATCGCACGAGCCATCTTGATCGGGTCCTGAGCCATAGCGATGCCCGTATTGAGCAAAACGCCCTCGGCCCCAAGTTCCATGGCGACCGTCACATCGCTGGCGGTACCCACGCCGGCATCGACGATAATCGGCACGGTCGCCTGCTCGAGGATGATACGGATATTGTTGGGATTCAAAATTCCCTGGCCCGAACCAATGGGCGCTCCGAGCGGCATGACGGCGGTGGCGCCCGCCTCAGCCAGCCGTTTGGCCAGGATCGGATCGTCGTTGGTATACGCCAGCACCGTGAAACCCTCTTTCACGAGCACCTTCAGCGCCTCCAGCGTGCCGATCGGGTCCGGTAGCAGCGTTTTGGTATCGCCGAGCACTTCCAGTTTCACCCAGTCGATATCGAGCAGTTCGCGCCCAAGCCGAGCGACACGAATCGCATCGTCGGCTGAAAAACACCCTGCAGTGTTGGGCAGAAGCTTGTATTTTTTCGTATCCAGAAAATCGAGGATGTTGCGATTTTGCTTGTCCAGCAGCCGTTCGCGTCGAACAGCCACAGTAACCACCTCACAGCCGCTCTGCTCCAGCGCCTGCTGCATCAGCTCGAACGTCGCGTATTTGCCCGTTCCGACAAACAGCCGACTGCGGAATCGATACGAACCCAATTGAATAAAATCATTGGCCAATAAATCCGTCTCAGACATTTAACCACCTCCGACCAGGGTCACGATTTCGATTTCGTCTCCCGGGTCGATCTTTCTCGTTTCGTGCAGGGACCTCGTAACCAGTTCGCGATTAATCTCCACCGCCACGCGGCGTTGGGTCAACTCAAGCCGGCTGAGCATCTGCAGCACCGTACAGCCGGCCGGCAAGTCCCGCGATTCACCATTAATCTTCACTTGCATAGGTAAAAACCTTTCAACAAGAAAATGATTATATGATTAATGGAAAAATGGGTCAAGGAATTGACGACCAACGCAAAATTTTAAAATTCGGCCTTTGACTCTTTTTGTGGCACCATACAAGCAAGGTTTGCCGATGGAATTCACCGACAAGCCTTGTTTTTCGATTGTTTGTTAATTATTGATCAGGCGTAAAGTGTCGTTGAAACAGCGATCTTCTCGCTCGTGGGAAGCACCAGCGTCTTGGTCGAAACGGGAATATCCTCATCTTTCTTGTCCGCCTGGAGGCCCAATCGTTGTTCGGTGGCTTTAAGAATGGCGCCGAGCATATCCGAGTAGGTCATGTTGGCATATTTGGCCATTTTGCAAAGGTGGCCGTCCCAGCACCAGCCGGGGTTCGGATTTACTTCCAGCATTTTCGGATTGCCCTCGGCGTCAAGCCGCCAGTCGATTCGGGCGTAATCGCGACATTCCAGCCGATCGAATAGCTTCAAGCTGCATTCGACGATCGTTTTCTCCTGATCATCGGTCAGATCGGCAGGAATGGATTTGATTTTCCAGTACGGCGAATCAGGCATCCACTTGGCTTCATAGCCACACAGACGAGGCAAAGAATCCGGCACAGCCGAGTAATCTTCCTCCGTAATCGGCAACACATTATAGGCGGACGGCGGGTTGCCGATAATTCCCACGCTCAGATCCTTTCCGGTGAGAAACTCCTCGACGAGGATCGGTTTTTCATAGCCGAATTTTTCACGGATTTCAGAAATGGCGTTGAGCAATTCTTCGAGAGTGTTGGCCACACTTCGCTGGGTGATACCGAAGCTGGAATCACCGAAGTTCGGTTTGACGATCACCGGAAAACTGAACGCCAGGTCGAAAGTGGTATCTTCCGGTTTAATGAAAAACGCCTTCGGTACCGGAATGCCCATTTCCTTGGAAATGCCCCGGACCAGCGATTTGTCGTAGCAGTAGGCCAACCCCTGCGGCGCGGCTCCGGTATATGGCAGCTCCAGCATATCCAGCAAAGAGGCGACATGCAGTTCCTTCCGCGGATCGTTGTTGTACCCTTCGTCACAAAGGTTAAAGATGAAATCTATTTTACCCTGCAGGCGAGTCAGGTCCTGAATCAGTGTGTCGTGATCATTCAAATAGATAAACTGGTAGTCCGGCAGTTCGCGAAGGGCGTCCTTAAGCTGGTCGATGGTATAAAAGTCGTCGTCGTCAAAGACCGAGGAGGGTTTCAACCGGTCCGGCTTGGACGGATCGCCCAGGAGAACCACTACAGTGCGGGCAGTTTCCTTGAGCTTACGTTTCTGTTGCGTCCATTCCTTGCGGACCATGGTAGTCAGGATGATTCGCTGCTCCATCATGCCCAGGTCCTGATTGCGCTGGGAGTTTGGAGTGATACTGCTGTGGAAGCTCGCGTCGTTAAACCCAGCCTCCCTGATCAGGCGGCCGATGCTCTCGCCAGTATAAAGCCGTTCGGCATAGAACTGATCAGCCAGAACGCCTTTTTCCACATTGTTGATAACTTCCCGTGAAATCAACCGCTGGCCGTCGGCGGACAACGACCGTTCCCGGCAAACGAAATGCTTTTTGTCGATCCATTCCCACGAACGGCTCTGGAAGTGCTGTCGGAGATATTCCCCATCAGCCACATCGATCAGGAGCCTGCCCCAGGGTTTAAGAACGCGGCACACTTCCTTGAGCACTCGCAGATCGTCGTTAACCGTGTCGAAATAACCGAAACTGTTGCCAAGGATGACCACCACATCAAAACTGTCCGAGGCGTAAGGCAGCTTGCGGGCATCGCCCTCACGAAACTTGACATTGAGATTTTCCTTCCGTGCGTTGGCCTTGGCCCGCTGGATCAGGTAGTGTGAACGGTCCAATCCTTCGACATTCTGCAGGCCGCGACGGGCCATTTCCAGGCAGTGGCGACCCTGTCCGCAGCACAAATCGAGAATCCGATCGTCCGGCGCCAGGTTCAGCGCGCCAACAATCAGATCGACTTCTTCCCGGGTGATTTTGTTATCTTCAACGACATCGGCATCCGTTTTCAGGTAAAGGGAATTGAAAATACCTCGCCACCAATCCGACCGAACGTGCTCCTCAAGATTCTTTACAGGTCCTAGCGTATGAGGAAGTTTACCATTTTTGCCACGCTGGGGAGGCTTGTCCGAAGCACTCTTTCCGTTTCCGTTCATGTCTGCTGCCGCTTGTCCTTTCCAAATTACAAAAAGAATTTTATTCAAACATCGCGAGGAGTAATAAAATCTTTCTCCAATATAACACATCTATACGAGTGTCAAGCGAAAGTAGATGTAATTTTTGAAAATATTTCAGATAAACGACCGATATTAGCGGCAATTGGCGGCTTGCGGCAAAGGTTCAGAGAGTAAAAATTAATAAACCGGCAAGGTCCAATCAAGACAAAGGATCAATTATAATCCTTGCTTTACACCCAAAAATCCGGTAGACTTTGGCTCATTATGGTATTTTTTGCTTGACAG
>CAYMXC010000117.1:0-8247 GCA_964394135.1 uncultured Phycisphaerae bacterium | reverse complement strand
CCTCGCGTCCAGCGAAGTGAATGGTATTATCTTCGCCAATTAAAAGCCGGCCGTCGCGATGAAGATCATCTACCGCCTGTTTAAATTTTTCGACATCTGCATGATGGACCCCAAGAGTCGCAGCTAATTCTTCCATATTCACCGGCGTATAACCGCTCAGCGATATGGCGCTTAAAATTTTCCGTCGCATACGTAATGGCATAGAAACTCCCCGTTCGATCGGTTGCCGATGTTGATCGGCACCTTTTATAAAAAGGCGACTTTCCCGGCAGTTCCATCCTTCAGATATTCCGGAAAATCGATCCTGCTTTTACCTTTTTGTCATTCTATTTCCCGTTTATAATACCATGTGAACCTTTTTTAAGGAACTTTTATGGAAAATATTTTTGAGTTGGCAAAACAACTTGGCGAGGCATTGGCGGAACATCCGATCGGCAAGAAGTACAACGATGCAAGACAGATGCTGGATAAGGATCCCGCCGCCAGACAGGCCATTCAGGATTATGAAACCTATGCCCGGCAACTTGAACAAAAAAATCGAGAGGGAAAACCCATCGAGCCGGAAGAAAAACGGAAACTGGCGGGGTTTCAGGCCAGGATTTCGGGAAATGAAGCTATTAAAAAATGGATGGAAGCTCAGGTGGACTACATGAACCTCCTGCGCCAAATCAATGATCTGGTAATGAAGGAAAATGAACCGGAACCGAAAGCATAAGAACATACTTTTCCGAACGACGGACTTGAGACACGCATGAGTAAAATTCTGGGCCATGGGATCGATCTGGTCGAATGCAACCGAATCCGCGAGCTGGCGGATCGATATGAGGATCGTTTTTTACGCCGGGTATTCACGGAATCAGAACTGGCCTATTGTCTACCCCGTAAGCGGAAATGGGAACACCTGGCTGGCAGATTTGCGGTAAAAGAGGCCGTATTGAAGGTCCTTGGCACCGGCTGGCGAAACAAGATCGCCTGGACGGACATGGAAATCACCAACGATCCATCCGGACAACCCCGGGTTTGTTTGACGGGTGAATCGCGGGAAATCTGCCGGAAACTGGGGATTACGACCATCCTCATTTCAATCAGCCACACGGAGACTCATGCCGCCGCATCAGCAATCGGAATTCAGGAAGACACCGACAGCCGTTAAAGCCACCGCAGCCGTTTCAATCCGCAGTATGTTGTTTCCAATCCTGAGAGGAACGGCATTTCGATTTCGCAAACGATCCAATTCTTCGGCAGCAAATCCGCCTTCAGGCCCCACAACGATTGCCATTTCACGTACGTATTTTTGCCGGATCGTTCCTTCCTTCGCTCCATGTACATCACCAAACAAGACCAATTCAAAGTTCATCGTATCCACAAATGTATCGAACTGCACCGGCGGAACAATCGAGGGTAGAAAATTCTGCCCGCATTGTTTGCATGCCTCAAGGGTCCAGCGTTGCCATTTTTCGGCCCGGAACTGCTCTCGCACGGAGCTGTGGCGGCAAATCAGTGGAACAAAGACAGAAACGCCCAACTCCGTTCCCATCCGCACGAGGAATTCCTGATGGGCGAATTTCGGAATTGCCGTGGCAAGCGTAATGCGCGGTCCGATAACTTCTGCGACTTTACACTCTTGCACCTCCAGTTGGATTGCCGATTTATGGATATCCAAGATGGTTGCCAGGGCGGACTTACCGACACCGTCGAAAAGTTCCACCTGATCGCCGCAGCGAAGCCTTAAAACGTCTCGCGCATGATGAGCCTCCGGGCCGGTCAGTTCAGCCGGCCCACGATCGAAGTTCGCACAATAGAGTCGTCGCGTCATATCAAGTTCCTGTCTTTAATGCCCGATAACATTATAAGCACAGAATCAAAATATACACAGGACAATCGGCATGTCCGAACAAAACGCAGAAAATTCTAAACCGCAGCAGATAGACAATCTCGACATCGACAAGCTTCTGACACAAGTGGGACAGATGGCCAACAAAGTCGAGCGGCTCATCAACGCCAACTCCACCAGTCCCAAAACTTCGAATTCGCCGGACTCTGCGGCTCAGCCCGCTTGTCCCTCGCCTGCAGCACAAGCACCTTCAACCGCGATGGATAGCCTCAATGAACTCGATGAAGCAAAGGATATCCAGGAATTGGATGAATGGGCCCAGCGCAATGCCAAGGTTATCGAAACTGAGATAAAAACCCTTAGCCGGGAAGATATTTCTCTGCCCGATGCTTCATGTGAAACGGAGTGTGACGAAGCATTGCCTTCGGAAACGGCAAAGGATATTGCAGTCGACGAAGGAACGAATCAATTGGCAGAGGACGAAATCAACGAAGCCCTGAGCCATTTACAGCCACCCCCGGCACAAACGACTCCGACTGAAGAATCCAAAGAGCAGGCCACTCTTGCCACCGAGACAGTACCCGCAATCTTTAAAATCATTATGTTATCGCTTCTGATTATCGATCGGCCGTTTCTATGGCTGCCGCGTAATGTAAAGGATATCCTGGGCTACGTGGGTATCTCGACGTTATTTTTTGCCTTGGGTTTATGGATTGTAATGAGTATATTTTATTGACACGGTAATTAAGGAGCGCAGATTCGATGATTAAAGCCGGACGAGCCGGAATGGCCTTTGTAAGTTTTTTCATATGCATATCGATTTTGACATGGCTACCAGGCTGTGGAGCTTCACTTCAGGCACTTCTTGCCAGCAATGCCAACAAGGATCAACTGGCGCAGCAGGTTTTTGAGCTGACAAATGAAGAACGGGCTAATGAGGGCATTGAACCATTGGTCTGGAACGACAAACTTGCCCAGGCAGGTGCCGATCACTGTCAGGATATGATCGACCGGAACTATTTTGCTCATAATTCGCCTGACGGATTAACTCCCGGGGCGCGTGCAACCATAGCAGGATACTCCTGGCTGTGGGTGGGTGAAAACATCGCCAAGGGATATCCGACGGCGGAAGAAGTCATGGAAGGCTGGATGAACAGCCCGGACCACAAGGATAATATTCTGCGTCCTCAATTCAAGGAAATCGGCATAGCGGTTCGGTTTGACGCGATGGGAATCGCCTACTGGGCTCAGGAATTTGGAACACCTATCGAAAAGAACGAGTAAAATCGGCGGTTTCCCATCAGCATGGTATGGTTTATTTTTACCCGTCATTGTGCAGCCGGGCTGGTCGTTGTCTTAGTTTCAATATTCAATTTTGCCTGCAGCATGGTTTTCAATTTTTTGTATTCAGCGTTGTCCGGAGCAAGTTTAATGGCCTTGCTGATAGCCTTATCGGCTTGATTGAATGCTTCCAACTGGACATAGCTCTTGGCAATCAGGAACCATACATTCGGCTGATTGGGGTCGACATCTACCGCCTTTTTCAGAAAATCAAGGGATAAAATATTGGATTCCTGAGCCATGACTTGTGCGCGAGCAGCAGACAATTTGGCCAGCTGCAGATACGGTTCGGGATCTTTCGGATTGAGGGCTGACTGGGCATTGTAGACATCCGAAAGCGCATCGTAACAAAGCACAATCTGGTTCAGAGCCTCCCGGTTTTCTGGATCTTTCCGAGCTACGTCCTGCGCAACGACAACTGCCCGCTGAAGAGATTGAATCGAATCGTCAAAATTGGCCTCACTGCCCTGGGCCTTGGCGAGAATTTGTTGGTATTCGAAAGTCAACCGGCCATGTTTATACATCAGGTCCGGCACCAGCTTTCGAGTTTCCTCGTCCTTAGCCGACTCAGCAGCATCAACGGCAATCTGCATGTATTTCACAGCCTGTTTGAACAAATCCGGATCATTGTTCCGCTGAGCGGCTCGACCTCGATATGCCAAAGCCAGATTCGTTAATCCACCGATATGGTTCGGTTCGAGGCGATCGACCAGATATTGAAGGTCTTGTATCGCCAGTGTGTAGATGTCCCGGGAAAGATAGCATGTGCCGCGACCGTAATAAGCAGCCGGCTCACCGGGATTGTCTTTGATATATCGGGTATAATAATCGACCGCCATCATGGGATTGGTCCGGCGATATACCTCCGCCAGCCCGAATAACGCGTCGGAATAATCCTGTTTGAGATTCAGAATCTGCCGGAAAATGCTTTCCGCCGTTGTGACATCTCGCTGGTCCCAGGCATGTCTTGCATAATCGACCAGTTGTCCCAGATATTTATTCGTTTCAACCTCATCGCCCTTGAGTAAAGCATCCTTGGCCTTGTCAAGCAGCAATTTCACCTTGTCCTGGCTGACGGCAGCCGACATATTCGCACCGGCAGTCGGATCAGCGGACTGGGTTGCAGGTTCAATTGTCTGAGCCGAACCGACAGGAACAAAAATAGCGATAACCACAGCGACAAATATCATTTTATTAACCAACATCATCGGCAGGCTTACCTCCCAAATTTTTTTTTACAGATTACATAATTTCACAAATTATTATATGCACCACAAATAATAAATCCCGCATGAAGCGGGATCAAGAATTTTACTGCAAACCACCTAAACTCTGCATAGATAAAAATGAATGTCCGTCACGCATTGAGGCTTAAAGTCATTCCGGGCTCCACAGCCGGATTGGGCTGATCTGGATATTCCCCATCTCCGGCCGGCATAATTGTTTCAGCCGGATCTTTCCGTTCGGCAGCCAGTTTATCCATCAGCAATACCCATGTTTCCCGCTGATAATTGAGTATTTTCAGGCCATCATCGATCGCAGCGATATCATGCTTCAGATTGGCCTCGACGAAACGACGATAAATGAAATTATACAGGCTGCTGAGTTTGGCACACAAATCGGGATTGACCTCATGATTTAGGCCTGCGGACATTTCCAATACAATATTCTGCGCCCGCACAAGAAATTCGTGGGCCTTTTCCAGGTTTCCGGCAGCCATGGCTGTCTTGCCCTCTTCGGCAAAACGAATGGCCCCGTCGTAAAGCATCAAATGGAGTTCTTCCGGAGAAGCCGTCAAGACCTTCGTCCGCAAATACTCCATTTTTCCCTTTTCGTAATTGTTATCCATGACGACAAACTTCCCCCTTATCATTAACTGCTTTTGGAACTCGAAGAACTGGAACTGGAACTAGAACTAGACGATGATGCCCAACTGTTAAGAATCGTTTGAATACTCTGCAGCTTCGATAATGCGGTTTCCATGTTATAAAACTGGGTATACAGACGTTCTTCCTTGGCCTCAAGGAGTTCGTTCAAATACTCAATTCGATCGTTGAGCATTTCGGTTCGATCATCATAGCCTTGGGTAACCACGGTCAGCGTACCATCTCCGCTTCGTGTCATCTGATCAAGAGCGCTGTCGAGGATATAACTGAAGCCTTTGTCTTTGGTCGAAAAGAAACTTTCAACCGCGCCGGAATTACTGGTCAGAACTTCGCGGAACTTATCTTCATCAAACTCCAGCTGGGCATCGCTGCCGATCGTGATACCCAGTTCACCGATAGAATGAATATCCCCTACATCGGTCAATCGCTTAGTGATCATCTTGTAAAGGCGCTGTTGAACATTATCTACGTTCATGTTTCCGAGCAGTGCTCCGGCCGTTTCGGTTTCCGAATCATATTTGGTCTGCTCAGTAATCGTACTGAGAATGGCATTATACTTTTCTACAAAAGCGCTGATCTTGGTGACGACCGAGTCGATATCCCGCGAAACAGTGAGAGTTACGGGCGTATCACTGACACTTTTGGCTTCCAGAGTCAATCCCTTGACAAGATCGGTGAAGGTATTGGAACTGGATCTGGTAACGATCGAATTGCCGGACCCCGAACCCATGGAAATAACCGCATCCTGGGGTTTTACCAGGTCAAACATGTTCAAATTTAAATCTCCGGTGTTCAAAATGATCTGCCCCGCCATTCCGCTATAGGCGCTGCTCAGAGTCAACCGGTAGGCATTGCTATCCGAACCATCATTTATGACAGAGGCCGTGAATGATGCACCAAGGGCATTGATCTTCTCCGCCAAAGTATTAAGCGAATCGGAACCACCCACGGAAATTTTAAATTCCATTGAACCGTCGATAGACCCGGCGCCGGCCACCTCGGCCTGTCCCTCAATATTCAAATCACTGGCAGTCGTGCTGGAACTGGAATTGGAAATGGTCAAAGCACCTGATCCGCCTGCGTTATCCGTGATAAGAATTCCATCGCCGGTCTTGTTGATGGATGCAGTAACTTGAACTCCACCGCTGTTATTGTTGATCTTGTCGATCAAATCCCGAACGGTCATCGTACTTACCTCGGCAGATCCGAGCGTAATTGTCGTCGATCGTCCTATACTATCCTGGATCGTAAATGAACCGGCGGAAATTCCCTGGCCGCCCCTCATCTGCGACAATAGTGTAGACGTGGAAATGTATTGCAGCTGGTTGTTGCCGGAATCCACCGAATCTGTCGCACTGTCAACAAGAATGCCCAGATCATTAGCGGGGGTACTGTTTACGTCGGATATCTTCAGATTGACCGCTGTTGATCCGGTATGATCCCGGATGACAATCCCGGTCCGCGCGCTGTTGAGTTCCGCCGTGACGTTCAATTCTGAATCGTTGTTGATGATATCAAGCACGTCCTGGAGTGTCTGGGCCGAACTCAGGTCGATCTGTTTACTCAGACCGGCTCGATTTTGAATTTCGATGGTCCCTGCCGCCACTCCCGCGCCACCGTTCAAACTGCGAAGCAATACGGTATTCAAGCCTGCTACGAGCCGTTTACCGCTCACCGTCCCGTTGGAAAAAGTCCCGGAAATCCCCAGATCCTCCGCCGCCTTCGAACCCAGGATGGAACTGATCGTTAGGCTGCCGCTGCCGCTGCCGCCGCTGTTGTCGGTCACGGACAACCCCTTTCCATCGGCAGAAAGAGCAACGGTAAGCTTGCCTTCAAATCCTGCCCGCCGTGCGGCATCGGAAAAGGCCCCGATCACGTCGTTCAATGTGGTAACACGATAAATGTCCTGACCCTTCGAGTTGGTGTCCGTAATCGTATCGATGCCAAGATCGGTAGCGGTTGAGCCGCCATTGACATTTTCGATTTTTAGCGTTCCAGTTCCACCGCTATTATCGCCAATTGTAAATTTCGATCCGCTTGACCATGCAGCCGAAAGATTCAAGCCGGAAGTGTTGATGGCATCGAGAACGTCGTTAATGGTCTTGGCAGAACTCAGATCGATTGTTTTCGAGACTCCTGCCTTGTTGGTGATTTTTATCGATCCCTGCCGTACTCCCTGTCCGCCATTCATGATGCTAAGAGAGGTATTTAAATCGGTGGCAGAATTCAGATCAACGGTAAACGTCGAGCCATCGCGTAGAGACACCTGAATATCGGCGGCAATCCCGTTGGTTTGAACTCCGTTGCCGTCGTTGAGGTACTTCAAAGCGCTCTGGCCCGTCAGACTCACCAGATCGGACCCTGCAATTTTGCCGTCGGCAACGTTACCGGCAATACCAAGGTCCTTTGCAGTATATCCGTTATTCAGATCCTCAACAACAAGGTTGTGTGTCGTACTTCCCGTGGTATCTTCGATCACCAGCCGATCGCCATCCACACGGGCGGTAACTCCGATATCCGAAGCGTTATTGATGGCATTCAATACATCCGTAACAGTTAAAGCCGTGGAAAGATCGATCTTGGCTGAAGCGCCCGTGCGATCCGTAATGCGAATCATCCCCTGGCGAATCCCCTGCTGATTTCTAAGCGAACTGAGTGACGTATCGCGATCCAGATTCCCAGCTCCCAATTCGATACTGATCGTGCCGGAACCGATAGCCGAGGTATTAGGATCATCATATCCCTGGCTGACGATCTGGTGTGTCTGTGCGGTCTGGCGAACGGTAAAACTATACGAGCCGGCAGCGGCGTCGGATGATGCCTTGCCGGTCAATACATTTTCATTGGAACTGCTTAACGTGTTGGTCCTGAAGTTAACGCCGGATTTCAATGGCACCGTGGTCAATTTCAAACTCAACAACTGTGCCGCTATAGTCTGAAACGCAGCCTTCTCCGTATTGAGTTCTTCGATCTGATTTTCCAGAAGAGTAACCGGCTCTTTTTCGATGGCCATCAACTTGGTAACAATACTCTCAATATCCAATCCGCTGACCAGGCCTGTGCTCGTCGTTATCGTACCCATGGTGCAATCTCCGGTACTTTCTCGTTCATATCCTTATTTTTAATCTTTTTCTCTGCGCTGATCGTTCAAAAATCGTCTTCAACTCGGTTCCAGATGTCATCGCT
>CAYMXC010000116.1:0-8266 GCA_964394135.1 uncultured Phycisphaerae bacterium | reverse complement strand
TATTTCGGGCAATCTTTGATCAGTCGTTTCATCTAATCGGCATGTTGTCGATAAACGGAACACTTGTCAAAGCCAATCCCACGGCCTTGAAACTTGCTGGAATCACTGAAGCCGATGTATTAGGAAAACCCTTCTGGGATACGCCATGGTGGTCTCATTCGAAACAGGAACAGGAGAAACTTCGAACCGCAATAAAACGAGCCGCCCAGGGCGAATTTGTCTGTTATGAAACCTTTCATCCGGACGCCGACGGTAACCTGCATTCTATTGAATTTTCCATCAAACCCGTCAAAGACGAACAGGGCAACGTGATCCTGCTTATCCCCGAAGGGCGGGACATCACAGAATGCACACGAGCTTTGGAAGCGGTCAAGATTTCTGAATCCAAATACCGCCGATTGTACGAAAGCATAATGGATGCCTTTGCCGTTGTCGACAACGACGGCTATATCGTGGAATTCAATGATGTCTTTCGGCAAATGCTCGGCTATGAGCCCGAGGAATTGCGAAAACTCACATATCCTGATCTGACTCCCGAAAAATGGCATGCCGTTGAAACCGATATCATCAAAACTCAGGCTTATAAACGAGGCTACACGGATGTATATCAAAAAGAATATCGCCGAAAAGATGGAACCGTTTTCCCCGTTGAAATGAGAACCTATCTCCTTCGCGATGATCAGGGCCGGCCCTCGGGATTATGGACAATTGTCCACGATATCACCGAACGTAAACGAGCAGAAGAAGCAATACATAAATCGGAAGCGAACTATCGGGCGATTTTTGATTCAGCCAATGAAGCAATCTTTGTACACGATCTGGAAACCGGCAGGATACTGGACCTCAATGCAAAGGGACTGGAACTGTTTGGTTACACGCTCGAAGAGGTTCGCCAACTGGATGTGGGACACCTGAGCACAGAAGAGCCACACTACACTCAGAAAGATGCGATGAATTGGATACGCAAGGCCGCCGAGCAAGGCCCGCAGGTTTTCGAATGGAAATCCAAAGATAAAGCAGGACGAACGTTCTATACCGAGGTCAGTCTCAAACGCGCTAACATCGGTGGTAAGGATCGGATATTGGCAATAGTTCACGATATCACGGAACGCAAACAGGCCGAAGACGAGCGTTTGGCAAATCTCCGGTATTTTGAGAGCATGGACCAGGTCAATCGGGCCATACAGAAAGCATCCGATCTCGAACAAATGATGAGCGATGTGCTCGATGTCGTTCTTGCAATCTTCAAGTGCGACCGGGCATGGCTGCTGTACCCCTTCGACCCAGAGGCTTCTTCGTGGACAGTTCCGATGTTGCGTTGCCGACCGGAATATTCCGTCGCTGTGGGACTTGAAGCACCTATGGATTCAGATGCCTTTGAAATTATGCAAAATATATTGGCATCTAACAGTGCCGTAGGTTTAGGCCCGGGAAATGAGTATCCGTTGCCGGTGGGCATAATAAAGCGATTTAATGTACAATCTCAACTTGTAAGGATCCTTTATCCAAAAGAAGACAAACCCTGGGTATTCGGGCTTCACCAGTGCTCATACCCACGTGTCTGGACAAGGGAAGAAAAAAGGCTCTTGCAAGAAATCGGCTGGCGTCTGACCGATAGTCTGACCGGTTTGTTGGCGTACCGCAACCTGCAGAAAAGTGAGGAAAAATACAGTCGCATTGTAAATACGGCCGATGAAGGAATCTGGGTGCTCGGGTCGGACAACACGACCACGTTTGTCAACACCCGAATGGCTGAAATGCTTGGTTACACCAGCAAAGAGATGCTTGGCCGACCGATGTCCGACTTCATGTTTGAGGAAGATACACCCGACCATCTGAAAAAGCTGGAGAATTGTCGACGAGGCATGTCGGAACACTACGAACGTCGTTTCCGCCGTAAAGACAAAGAGACGGTCTGGACGCTTGCTTCCGCAACCCCCATCATTGATGATGAACAACATTTCCAGGGATCCTTTGCGATGTTCACCAACATCACCGACCGCAAACGGGCGGAAGATGCACTGCGTGAATCGGAAGCGAACTATCGGGCGATTTTTGATTCAGCCAATGAAGCAATCTTTGTACACGATATGGAAACCGGCAGGATACTGGACCTTAATGCAAAGGGGCTGGAAATGTTCGGTTACACGCTCGAAGAGGTCCGACAAATGGATATAGGACACCTTAGCGAAGGCGAACCACCATACACCCAGGAATATGCGAGAAAATGGGGACGCAAGGCCATCGAACAAGGCCCACAAATTTTCGAATGGAAATACAAAGATAAATTGGGACGAGTTTTCTACGGCGAAGTCAATCTCAAACGGGCCAACATCGGAAACAAAGATCGGATGTTGTCAATAGTTCACGATATCAGCGAACGCAAGCGGGCGGAAGAAGAAATCCAAAAACTGAACGAGGAACTCGAGCAGCGGGTCATCGACCGAACAGCCCAACTGGAGGCGGCCAACAAGGAACTTGAAACCTTCAGTTACTCCGTCTCACACGACCTCAGAGCGCCTCTGAGAAGTATCAGCGGTTTCAGTCAGATTCTCGAACAGGATTACGCCGACAAGCTCAATACCCGTGGAAAAGATTATCTCCAGATGGTCCAAAGAGCAACCCAGCGAATGGCCCAGCTCATCGATGACCTGTTGAATCTCTCACGCATTACCCGAAGTGAGTTCCATCGCAAACAGATCAATCTGAGCAACATGGCCAGGGATATCATCGCAGCCCTCCAGGCAAGAGAACCGGATCGTCTTGCCGAAGTGATCATCGCAGAAAACTTGATCATTTTTGCGGACGAAAATTTGATGAGGATCGTTCTGGAAAACCTGCTGAGCAATGCCTGGAAATTTTCATCCAAAAAACCGAAAGCCAAAATCGAAGTCGGAATGACCGAGATGGACGACAAAAAAACCTACTTTATACAGGACAACGGAGTCGGATTTGATATGGCCTACGCCGGTAAACTCTTTGGGCCCTTCCAGCGTCTTCATACACGGGAAGAATTTGAAGGCACTGGCATCGGCCTGGCCACCGTTCAGAGGATCATACATCGCCACGGCGGCAGAATCTGGGCCGAAGGAAAGGTCAATGAAGGAGCTACATTCTACTTCACTTTATGATTAATAACAGCCGATTGAGTCGTAGATGGTTGAGATGCAGGCCGGGATGTTGTTGTGATACTGGTTGGAGAAACGAACGTAAGCCTGCCGGTGACACGAAGGAGATTGAGAAAGAATATTTTTTCATTATACTTTTCACTGGTTAGTTGCACTTGGGCCAGCAAGAGCCGGTCCTGAGCGATCAACTGATCGAGATTGGTAGCCAGCCCAACTTTGTACGATTCGGTCGCTTGACGATAAGCCTCTTCTGCAGCCTTGAGTTCGATACGTAATTCCTTGATTCTGCGCCGGCTGGCAAGGATATCTTCATAGGCAACCTGGACCTGCTGGTTGACTTGCCGGCGTAGAAATGATTCCGCCAGTTTGGCCTGACGCAATTGCGAATAGGCGGTGCGGATGTTTGCTTCGATAAGTCCACCAGTGAAAATTGGAACGTTACCCTGCAGGATGGCCGTCCAGTCCATGTCACGCGGCAGGACTTCTCGGTGAGCAAAATAAGTCGCGTTCAGTGTGACGGATGGAAAATATTGACGAATGGCGGACTGCAGATTTTCATAGGCAGCTTGAATACGAGCTTGAGCGGCCCGCAGATCCCGTCGATTTTCGGCGGCCTGGTTTTCATAAATAGATTCAGACGGCAGAATCGGGGGCGTGTCGAACTGATCGGTAAGTGGTCCGTCGACTCTGACCTGGCCTATCAAAAACGCCAGCAGCGATCGTCCATTGCGAACATCGGTCTGGGCCCGAATCAGGGATACCCGCGTACCAGAGGCCTGAGCTTCGCTCTGGGAAACGTCCAAAACCCGTGCCAGGCCAACCTTCTGACGTTCCTTGATATCGCGGACGCGATCTTCCTGAACTGCTACGGAATTTTTCAGCACTTCCACCACATGCTCGGATCGGATGACTTGATAGTAGGTTTGGCCCGTTTCAAGCAGCAACGCCGCCTGGAGATCTAGCAGCAGTTCCCGCTGTTGGTCAATACCGGCTTCCGCGCGGCGAAAATTGGCCACGTCGCGAAATCCATTAAAGACATTTATCTGCCCAGTCACAGGTATATCCCAGTGATGAGTTTGACTCGGCTGGCCGATAATCGGCAGCGTGTTAAATCGATCCTGACGCACATACACGGGGCCCAGACTGAAAGTCGGTAGAAAAGCGGAAAACGCACGATCCTTATCGATCAGGGCCTGAAGATAATCCTCACCCTTAATGGCGAGTTGTTCGTTGTGTTGATTGGTCAGCAGCATCGCCTGCTGAAGCGACAGTGCTTGATCAGGTTCAAATTCGATGTCAGCCTGCGGCGCCTGTTCATCCAGGACTCGTCGATATGTATTGACTTCCTTTTGCTGATTGACACAGCCGATCAAACAGGCGATCAGAACAGCAACGCCGCAATATTTATTCATGATGTAATCCCCTTTTTACTGAACCGCAGTTGTCTTCGATTCATAACTTTTTAACAAAGGCGAATATCACCTTTATACGCCGGAAAATTGGAATCTCCTTGTCGGCCATGCCCATTTGCTTTCTAAATGTATATTGTATACAAATGTGAATATAATTTTATAAATTTTCACTTTCGGGCCCATAAATGTCCAGTAAAAAGAGTTTCATGCCGAATCCTGATCGGCTTAGATTTTCCATTACCGCATTCTACTGGCGGCATTGAGAATTGGGGCTGAAGTTCCCGAACGCTCATGCTATAATTTTTGCCATGAACGGGAATCAAAATCACAATACGGAAAATCAGGACATCGGCGGATCGCTGACGCCGGCAATGAAACAATATCTTGAACAAAAAACCCAGGCGGGCGACGCGATTTTGTTCTTCCGAATGGGCGATTTCTACGAGACATTCTACGAAGACGCCAAGATCGCCTCACGCGTGCTGGGGTTGGCGCTGACGAGTCGCAACAAGGGTGACAACCCCGTACCGCTGGCGGGAGTGCCCTACCATGCGGTCGAAAACTACCTGGCACGCATGGTAAAAGCCGGATACAAGGTTGCAATCAGTGAACAGATCGAAGACCCGAAACTGGCCAAGGGGGTGGTAAAACGAAAAATCGTCCGAATCGTAACGCCTGGAACGCTTACGGAAAACATCATGCTTGAAGACCGCGAGGTCAACTATCTGGCAAGTTGTTATTTCAACGGCGAAGAGGGCGGCGTCGCGTGGGTTGAACTCTCGACCGGTGAATTTCAGACACTAGTCGTACCGGAAGCACAGGTGATCGACGAACTCGTTCGGCTTCGGCCGGCGGAATTGCTGCTGCCGGAACTTGACACGGGCGACGATGCAAGTCTGTCAGCACGATTTCGAAAACTAAGCAGACAATTTCAGGAAATCACCGCAGCGGTTGTCACCAGTCGGCCGGGATGGTGGTTCGACCGTACACAGGCTACCAATGTGCTGAATACGCAGTTCGGTACAGCTGGACTGGAAGGGTTCGGATACGATCACCATGACGTTTCTCTGTCGGCAGCCGGTGCCATTCTCGAATATCTGTCGGAAACCCAGAAAACGACACTGGAGCACATTCGGCGGATTCAAAAAGTGACACGGGGAAATTTTCTGCAGATCGATCAGACAACAGTTAGATCGCTGGAACTCGAGCGAACCATGCGCACCGGCAGCCGGGAAGGCACACTGCTAGGAATCATGGATCAGACGAGCACAGCCATGGGCTCGCGCCGCCTTCGACAGTGGATATTGTACCCCCTGCGGGACTACGACGAAATCATACTTCGGCAGGACGCCGTAGACATTTTAATGCAGCGGTCTGATGTAATTCGGCAGATTCGCATAGAATTGAAAAAACTGGCGGACATGGAGCGGATCGTGGCACGCGTGGGAACCAAACGCGCCTCGCCGCGAGATATTGCATCACTAGGCGAGAGCTTCCGCAGCTTGCCTCGACTGATTGAAATTCTCGAACCCGTCACGATCGCCGGATCAATTCTTGAGGGAATCGTCAAACAAATGGGTGGCCTGGAAGAACTGGGCCAATTCATCGGCAAGGCGATTATCGAACAACCGCCGGCGAACCTGCGGGACGGCGGAGTCATAGCAGACGGATTCGATGCGGAACTTGATCGGCTCCGATCGATCAGCCGGGATGGTCAAACCTGGCTGGCACAGTTCCAGGCAAGAGAAATCCAGCGAACTGGAATTTCGAACCTGAAGGTCGGATTCAACCAGGTCTTCGGCTATTACATTGAGATCAGCAACGCCAACAAAGAACGTGTCCCCGTGGAATACGTCCGCAAGCAGACGGTGAAAAACGCAGAACGATACATCACCGAAGAACTCAAGGCCTATGAGCAGGAACAGTTGACGGCAGAAGACCGGGCCAAGGAACTGGAGGTGCGACTTTTCGAAAATGTCCGTCAGCAGGTGGCCCAGCAGATCGATCGGATTCAGACGGCGGGATATGCCATATCGCGGCTGGACGTGCTGACGTGTTTCGCGTACATCGCTTCAATGCGCGGATACTGCCGGCCTCAAATCGTTACCGAACCGGTGCTGAAAATCAATCAGGGACGTCACCCCGTGCTGGATGTAACGCTGGCGGAAAAATTCGTTCCGAACGACACCGACTTAAAACCCGACAAGACGACGATGATGATCATCACCGGACCGAACATGGCGGGCAAAAGCACGTACATTCGGCAGGTAGCGATTTTGGTTTTGCTGGCACATACCGGATCGTTTATACCGGCCAAAGAAGCGACGATAGGCCTGACGGACCGGATTTTTACCCGCGTTGGCGCGTCGGACGAACTGGCGCGGGGCCAATCGACGTTCATGGTGGAAATGACCGAGGCGGCGAATATTCTCAACAACGCAACACGGAACTCTGTTGTGATTCTGGATGAAATCGGCCGCGGCACCAGCACGTACGACGGATTGTCGCTTGCCTGGGCCATCGCAGAACACATTGCTCGAAATATCGGCGCTCGAACCCTGTTCGCCACACATTATCACGAACTGACGGAACTTGAGGAACTGATCGATGGGATCAAAAACTTCAACGTACTGATCCGGGAATGGCACGATCAGATCATTTTCCTCCATAAAATCTCGGCAGGCGGAACGGACAAAAGCTACGGAATCCACGTAGCCAGGCTGGCGGGTATGCCGAAGGAAGTGGTGAGCCGGGCACGAACAATCCTGGCGGAATTGGAACGCAACTTTTCCCACGAGGCCAGGCTGCCGCAAATGGGCGGCGACGGATCCCAGCCGTCGAACCTGTTCGATCAGCCGCAGCAATCGGTGCTGGAAGAACTGAAGGAATTGCAGACCGATCATATCACCCCGCTGCAGGCGATACAAATTCTTCACGATCTGCAAAATCGGTTAAAGGGAAAAACCCCATGACAGAACTCCTGTTTGAAAGTTTCTGGACGCTGCTGGTACTCGACGTGATTTTTTCCCTATCGGCGGCCGCCTGGTACATCGTGCGTCGCACTCCGGCGGCGTGGAATGCGACAAGGATCGTACCGGCCATCTTCGCCGTCCTGCTGGCAATCAACGTGATGGTCGAGACCGACCGCGAAGCGATCCGCAAGGAGCTGGGCAAACTGATTTCGGCGTGCAAGTCGGGCAACGCAAACGCGATCGTCGATCTGATGGCCCCGGATTTCACCAGCGGCGATTATCAGCGACAAACCATCCTTAAAGCGTTAAACAATCTTTTCAATTCGATCCGCGTTGAAAGCGTCACTCTGACCAGCGTCCAGAATACCCCTCCCGTCATCACAATCGCCACCTTCAGCAACATCCGCAGCCGAAGCGGAAACGACTACAGCATGGTCAAATCGGACTGGACCCTGGAATATGTCCGGCAGGACGGCCGATGGCTGCTCCGCACGATCAAGCCCATCAGCATCAATAACATGTCTATAAAAGATATGCACGAGGTTTTCAATACGGCGCACACCGTACAATAAAAAACGGCCGAGATGGGTCAACCTGGCCGACTGTTAAAATTTCCGCTCGACTGCAGACAATAAGAAAGGCACAGTAACAATCGCAAGATCATTACTGTGCCTCTTCACATTTCGAACCTTATCGCATCCGGCAGGACTCGAACCTGCAACCTATGGGTTCGAAGCCCATCACTCTATCCAAT
>CAYMXC010000115.1:0-8279 GCA_964394135.1 uncultured Phycisphaerae bacterium | reverse complement strand
GTGGGGGCCGTGCATGACGGGAAAATGAGTTTGCTGGGCTTTGGGCATGTGGACGGCGGCATCGTGGATGGTGTTGTCGGGTTGAAGCGTGTGGGGAATGGATTGCATGGCCTGGGCAACGGGGGTATTCATCAAATATTGCATTTCGGCGACCATATTCGCTTCGGTATCGGCGCCGAAGTAGATGAACATGGCCACGACAATCAGCATGGTGTGTGAGGTAAACACGGCTGTGAAAAAACACAGGACCGCGAGAATTTTTCCAACCTTGGCCGCCATCGCGGTCGCCTGAAAGAATCCTTTTCTCGACCAAAGGATACTACGGAGGATTCGGCCGCCATCCATGGGAAACGCGGGAACGAGGTTGAATGCGGCGAGGAAGAAATTAATCGAGGCAATTTCGCCGAGAAGCGGTGTATCATAGGAATCGCTCAGGATCGCCTGCCATGTATACTCACTGTAAAATAGTTGAGTCAAATAAAAGAAAAGGACTCCAAGGGCGACACTGACGGCGGGACCGGCTATTGCGACGAGAAATTCGCACCATGCCGAGCGGGGGAGCGATCGCATCTGGGCGACGCCTCCGATGGGCAGGAGCGTAATTGCTTCAACAGGAATACCGAATTTTCGAGCGGTCAGACTGTGGCCCAACTCGTGGAGGACCACGCAGACAAAAACCAGTCCGAAAGCGATCAGACCGGTCAGTCCCGACGGTTTGGAGGCGACCCAAAATAGCAGGAGCAGGAACGTGACGTGAAGTTTGATCGGGATGCCGAAGAGACTTGCGATTTTAAAGGACCATTGCATTGATATTCCTTAAGAAAGCTGTCAGCTATCAGCCGTCAGCTGTCAGTTTAAGAGTTAAAATAACAGTTTTTAATATAATTCTGCCCTACACATTAAAAGTCAAATACGGCTTGGTCTTCGGTGACTTTTTTCTTTCTATTTTGAGCCAGGATGAAGATCGGTTCGTCGCAGTCGATGTCGGCGAATTCCTGCTGGGTAGCTTTCTGGATTCTTTTTCTCGCTTCTGTGGCGTAATTATCGGATAAATCGATGGTCAGGTACTGGCGTTTTAAAAGGGCTGCCACCAGGGCGGTCGTTCCCGAACCGCAGAAGGGGTCGAGGACCAGATCGCCGGGATTGCTGGATGCCTTGATGATGCGTGACAGGAGTTTTATCGGCATCTGGCAGGTATGCCAGCCTTCGCGTTCTTTGAATGTCCCGCAGACACGGGAATATCGCCAGACGTCGTCGGGAATTTTTCCCTTGGCGTTGGCGCGTTTGTCGTTGTAGACCAGTTGTCTGGCTGAGGGGACGCGAATGGGTTCGTCGTTGAAGACGAAGTTTTTAGAGTCGTTGACGAAGTAGAAAATGTGGGTATGCGACCGGGCGAACTTGGCCTTGGTCTGCTGGCCGAAAGTGTAATGCCAGATGATCCAGTTTCGCAGGGTCAAATTCAGTTCGCGCGCGATCATGCGGATCTCGGCGGCGTAGTCATCGCCGATGGCGATATAGAACGAACCGTCGGGCGTCAGAAAGTCCCGGCAGGCCTGCATCCAGGTTTTGGTCCAGGCGACATAATGGTCGTATTCCTTGCGATCGTCGTATTGATCGTAAGTATAACCAATGTTGAACGGCGGATCGGCGAAGATCAGTCGGGCCTTGAGATCCGTTGTATTTCGAAGCAATTCGACGCAGTCGCCGCAGTAAATTTCATTAGGTTTCAACATGCTTTCACTCGCTAAAGTCTATGATTATCATTATCATATAAAATTGGATTGCGATTGTCGATGCTCAAGGTCAGTAAAGTCAAGTGAGGTACTGATGGTAGCCGTGACGTTTAACGATTTAATTTCCCGAAATAAACGAAACAGTATCCTGCTGGCGGTTCTGGTCTCGCTGTTTTTGATCGGTCTGGGCGGGTTGATGGGGTACGTGATTGTCGTATATGAGCAGGGGGCTGGGGTGGATTGGCGCGAACCGACGCTTGGCGGGATGGGAATCGCGTTTCTCGTGGCGGTGGTAATGTTAATTTTCAGTTACTATGCGGGCGGGTCGGCGGTTCTGGCGATTTCCCAGGCAAAACGGATCGAAAAAAATGATGATCCGCAATTATTTAACATTGTCGAAGAGATGTCGATCGCCGCAGGAATACCGATGCCGAAAGTGTACGTGATCGACGACACCGCCCCCAATGCTTTTGCCACAGGCCGCGATCCCTCGCATGCCGCCGTCGCCGTGACGACGGGATTACGCCAAAAATTAACTCGCGACGAACTTCAGGGCGTCATCGCCCACGAAATGAGCCATATTCGGAACCTTGATATCCGTTTTGCCATGCTGATGGCGGTGCTGGTGGGGACGATCGTACTGTTATGCGATTTTTTCCGGCGCTCGATGTTTTATGGAAGGCGATCTCGACGATCGGATAAAAATTCCGGTCCGATCGTGGCGATTTTGGTCATTGTCGCCATTTTATTGAGCATTATTGCTCCGATCATCGCGAAATTGATCGAATTGGCGGTTTCCCGCCAGCGGGAATACCTGGCAGACGCGTCAGGCGTGGAATTGACGAGAAATCCGGACGGACTGGCGTCGGCGTTGGCGAAAATCTCAGGCGATCCGGAGGTTTTGGAAGTAGCCAACCGGGCGACGCAACATCTATATATTGTCAACCCGGTCAAACCCTTCGAGGAACGGGCCGCCATGGTTTTTTCAACGCACCCACCGATCAAAGACCGCATCAGTCGAATTTTATCGCTGAAATATTAAAAAGGTCGGCCTATAGTTCACTATTCATCATTCATCGTGCCTCACTTCTGTGGATGTCACATAAGGGCTTGGCCCGCAACATTTTTGTTATCTTTTTGTTGAAAAGTCATGGGTGTCTTGGCATGATAGAATGATAAAACAAATATAAGTCTTCCGGATGGACAGAGATTTAAATATTTGTTATTAAGGAACTTATGAAAGATAAAAAGCCTTTTGAAATTGGTTGTTTTTCCTTAAGGATTTCAGAAGGAACGTCCGATAATAAGAAAATGATAAACCGCGCGAAGAGAAACCCCCGAAAATTCCCCTATTTTCGACAAATGATCGGAATATTGTTTGTCGCAGGTCTTGGCTGCGCGGTGTTGGGGTGCCAGGATGGGGAGGTAAACTGGTTCAAGGCGACGAGCAAGCCTGCAATCCCTGAAGAGAAAAAGGTTGAGGCGGAGCAAAAAGCCATCTGGAAAAAAAATGGTCCCTTACCGGGAACGATCGCCTCGGTTTGTTATTTTGAAAAGCTGCGGCCGATTTTCGTTCAGGGGTATGGACTGGTGGTGGGATTGGCGGGAACGGGAAGCAGCGAATGTCCGGAACAGCTTCGTAAGGATTTGATCGCGACGATCACCAAGTATCAGAAGTTGTATTCGGAAAAAGATGATAAAAGTCAGAGAATTTCCGCGGTAGGATTGATTGAATCACGCGATACGGCAGTAGTCCGTATTAGCGGGATGTTGACGACGGGAACCTCCAAGGGCGATAACTTTGATTTGGTCGTCGAGGCGCTGCCGAATACGGGAACGACGTCTCTGGAAGGCGGACGGCTTTATACCTGCGATTTAAAGGTCTATGCCGGGTCACTCGGTCAGTCAGCCAGTTCACGCATCATGGCCCGGGCGGCGGGTCCGATTTTCATCAACCCATTCGAAAAGAAAAAATATCGGGGAACGACGCTTCTGCGTCGGAAGGGATTTATCCTCAACGGCGGCGTTTGCGTGGAGGATCGGCGGATTAATTTGATGCTTTCTCAGCCGTCGTACTCCATGGCCCGGGCGGTCGAGCAAAAGATCAACTCGCTGTTTGGTCCTCCGCCGGGCGATCCGATCTGGCAGACGGCTAAGGCGGTCAGCCCGGATAAAATTGAATTGCGGATACCGGTGGCCTATCGTAATCAGCAGTCGCATTTCCTGGGATTAATTCAAAATATTTTCGTTCGAAGCGATCCGAGCTACATCGAATCGATGGCGAATGAAATGATCCAGCAGATTCGCGATCCGGGAGTCAATGCCCCTGCGATTTCTTACGCGTGGGAAGCGATGGGACGGCCGACTCTCCCCTTAATTCAGTCATTATACACCAGTCCGAACAAGCAGGCGGTATATTATTCCGCCCGGGCCGGCGCCAGACTTGGCGACGGTGTGGCGATGGAACAGTTGGGCAAAATTGCCTCGGATCCGTCAAGCAAATATCGTCGCAAGGCGATTCGGTCGCTGGGATTCTGTAACGATCTGACGGCCAAACGCATTTTACGCAAGCTGCTGGACGATCCGGACATGGAACTGCGAATTTTGGCGTATCGTGGATTGGCCAGAATGGGCGACATCAGTATCGATCGACGGCGGGTGGGGGATGATAACTTTACGATCGACGTGGTGGATAGCCGTAGCTTACCGATGGTCTATGTGACTCGATCTCGACATTGCAGAGTCACCTTATTCGGGCGTATTCAGTTTGAACCGCCTGTTTTTTATTGCCATCCGGATGATAGTATTACGGTGAACGCGAATTCCGGAGATAAACGGATCACTTTGTTGCGAAAAACCCCCACGGGCAAGAGCAGCGGAGCGATCGAGTGCTCCCTTGATTTGGCTACGGCGCTGGAATTGATGGGAAACGATCCGGTGATTGATCCGAGAAACGGGAAAGTGTATGGTTTGGGCTTACCGTACAGTCACATCGTGGCGATTTTAAATCAGATGTGCAAAGACGGATCGATTCCCGCGAAGTTTAAGATGCAGAATTTGACGGCGGTTTCGGAACCGGCGGAGGACTCGGTCGGTCGACCGGAACGGGATTGAGAAACGAGTAAGTAAATTTCAGATCTGCCGGGAAGTGTTCGTGCGATTCGGCAGATTTTTATTTTAGCAACTGGAAGACGCACGGAGGCTAGTGGATATGCGCTTAAAAAAAATGACCTTGCACGGTTTTAAGAGTTTTGCGGATCGGACGGAACTGTCGTTCGATGCCGGATTCATTGGTATTGTCGGTCCCAACGGATGCGGAAAGAGCAACGTCGTGGACGCGTTTAAATGGGTGCTCGGCGAGCAGTCGGCCAAGAGTTTGCGAGGCCGGCAGATGCTGGACGTGATTTTTAACGGTTGCAGCAGCCGAAAGAGCAGCGGACTGGCCGAAGTATCGCTGACATTCGAGGTCCAGGGCGACCTTGCAGAACAATACGGGGCAGAAATCCTGATTACGCGACGATTATATCGCAGCGGACAAAGTGAATACCTGCTCAACGGCAAGCCCTCGCGTTTGAAGGATATTCGAGAACTGTTCATGGACACCGGCTGTGGCGTGGACGCTTACAGTCTGATCGAGCAGGGAAAAGTGGACCTGCTGCTCCAGGCGTCGAACCAGGACCGGCGAGCAGTACTTGAAGAGGCGGCGGGGATCAGTAAATACAAGGCCCGACGCAAAGAGGCCCAGCGGCGGTTGGAAAACGTCCAGCAGAACTTGCTGCGATTGAGCGATATCGTTTCGGAAGTGGAAAAACAGCTTCGAAGCGTCAAACTCCAGGCCGGGAAGGCGCGGAATTATCAGCAATATGTGACTCAACTGAATGAAATGAAGTCGCAATATTACTTGGCCGAGTATCATAACCTGATGGAAGATCAGGGAAAGCTTCGTGTTGAACTCGACGAGGTCAATCAGAGGCTTCGCGATGCGAAGGTCAAGCAGGATGTCGCCGAAGCCAGCCGAAGCGAGCTGGACCTGCAACTGATCGAATTCGGGAACAACATCTCCGCGGTCGAAAACCAATTGACCCAAACGACGGGACAGATCAGTTCCGCCAACGATAATATCGCCTTGCTGCATCAGCGAATCGAAGAGCAGAGCGATAATCTCAATTCGGCGAGAAGCCGGCTGCAGACTTACCATCGACAGGTAGACGTTCTTCTTCGCCAGCAAAAAGAGCTCGAAGGAAAACTTGAAGCCCTCAGCCATGAAGATCAGGACTTCAGCCGCAAGATACAGGAGATTCAGCGGGAGGTCAACGACAAGGAACTGGAACTGGCTGAACTCAACGATAATGCCGAGGGCGAAAAGGCGGGATTGATCGAGTTGATGCGGGAGGTCTCGCAGATCAACAATCAAATCAATCAGGCCCAGATTCAACTGCAGAATATCGCCGGTCACCGCGAGCGGTTGACGGCCAGGCAATCGCAGTTGATGCAGCAGCGAACCGAACTTTCGAGCAAGCGAGCCGACCAGCAACGGCATGTGGAAGAATTGCAGCAAAGCCTGACCTCCGCCGAGTCGGAATTGGCGGACGTTCAAAATCGCTATGAAGAACTTCACCAGCAGGCGGATGAAATCACGCGGAATCTGGCCCAATCGCGTGAAAAACGGTCGGCTGTTCGTTCACGGCACGACGTGCTGGCGGATATGGAAAATAAACAGCAGGGATTGGACAAGGGCGTCAAAACGCTGCTCACTAAACAGGAACAGAATCCCTACGACTTTACAGCCATGCTCGGTCTGGTGGCCGACGTGATCAAGACCGACATGGAGCACGCTCGGTTGATCGAAACGGCGCTGGCTGGTCGCGATCAATACATTGTGGTTGAAAATTCGCAATTTATCGAGCAGCAGAAAAAGACGCTGAACGATCTTCCCGGACCGGTGAATTGTTTCGCATTGGATATGCTCCCGCCGGTGGCCGATGTGCAGGATTATACCAACATCGACGGCGTGATCGGACTGGCGACTCAGTTTGTCCGAAATGAAGAGCAATACGAACAACTGGTTCGGATGCTTCTGGGAAAAACGTTGCTCGTGCGTGACCTGACGACGGCGTTGAACCTCCGCCGGCAGGATAACGTCGGGATGCGGTTCGTGACGCTCGACGGTGAACTGATTGAGACCGACGGATCGGTCCATATCGGAACCTCCAAGGCGTCGTCGGGTTTGATTTCACGAAAATCCGAGCTGGAAACCCTGAACGCGCAGTTGGTCGAGCTCGATTCGACGATCAACGATCTGGAACAGCGGTCGAAGCAGGCCGACCAGCAGCAAAAATCGCTGGCGGCGCTCTCGCAGCAATTGCGAACGAAGATTTACGAGTTCAAAGCCTCCCGCGTCCAGGCCCAGACGAACCTGGCCAACTGCGACGAACAGCTTCGCAAGCTTTCGCAGGAAGAGCCGATTATCGCTACGGAGCTTCAATCCCTGGAACAGCAGGAAAACTTTGCCATCAACCAGCAGGAACAAGCCCAGCGGAAGCTGGTCGATCTGGAAGATGCCCAGGCGATGGCGAGAAACCGGCTTCAGATCATGCAAAGTCAGCTCCAGTCGCGACAGGCCGAGCGGAAGATGCTGTCGGATCGTCTGACGGAAGTGAAGATTCAGGCGGGTCAGTTGGCGGAAAAAAGAAAGGCGACGGTCGGTGCGATCAACTCGCTTCGCGAGCGGCATCAGCAGATCATGGCTTCATATCAGTCGGCAGAAAGCGAAATTCAATCGGCTCAGACGCGTATCGGTCAAGCCGAACGGCAAATTCTGCATACCGAAAGCCGCCTGGCCAAGGCCTATCTGGATAAACAGGAATATCAACATCAATCCGCGGTCTTGCGCCAGCAGCGTGACGTGATTCAACAGCGGATGCAGCATATCCTCGAAGAAACGGCCACGCTCCGCGAACAGGTCAACCAGGCCCAGCAGCAGTCGCAGGATCTGGCGTTGCGGATCAACGAATTGACCGTCCGGCAGGAAACGCTGATCCAGCGGGTCCAGGAGGAACTTCAGGTCGATGTCGAACACGCCTACGGCCAGTACGAATACAAGGAACAGGACTGGGCGGCGGTGGAAAACGAGATCAACGACCTCAAGGGCAAAATCGCCCGGCTGGGCAACGTCAATATCGACGCCATTGCCGAGCAGGAGCAGCTCGAAGGCCGGCAGGTCTTTTTGGGTGCTCAGCAGAAAGATCTGTTCGAGGCCCAGCAGAAGCTGCAGGAACTTATTGTAAAACTCGACGAGGACTCAGCCAAACGATTCGCCGAAACGTTCGAAACCGTACGAACGAATTTCCAGGAGTTGTTCCGCAAGCTCTTCGGCGGCGGAAAAGCCGACATGATCATGGACAATCCCGAAGACGTACTGGAAAGTGGAATCGATATCGTCGCCCGCCCGCCGGGAAAAGAGCCTCGAAACGTCAGTTTGCTCTCCGGTGGTGAAAAAACGCTGACGACGGTGGCGCTCCTGATGGCCATCTTCAAGTCGCGTCC
>CAYMXC010000114.1:6113-8309 GCA_964394135.1 uncultured Phycisphaerae bacterium | reverse complement strand
GCCGGGCCAGTCCTCGAATATAATACGCCTCGGCTACAGCCGGCGACTGAGGGTGTTTCGATATCGCATCTGTCAATAAACGCTCCGCTCCTATATAATTACCACGGGCGTATTGTTTCTGACCTTCGCGAATACCATCCGCTAATCTTGGATTGACAAAAGAACAACCCGCCACCGACCCTAAAATAATTGTAACTAACGATATCTTAAGACATTGCATCAGACATAACCTTCGATGATAATAATTCTAATTATCTTTTTATTCGGACGTTAATGGCTTTAAACTTGAATAAATTATTGGGACATAGGGAGTTGCGATTATGAAATGAACAGGCAATTTATACGATAGATTAAACGCTTTGATTCAATGATCATATTTGCTATTATCTGGGTTGTTCTTTTACAAAAGGAATTGCAATCATGGAAAACAGATTGAACGAGACCCAAAAAACGGAATTATTGAAGCTGCTGGAAACACTGGTAGGAATTCCAAGTGTCAATACCGGATTAAATCAAGGGGGTGTACCCGAAGCCGGTGTTGCCGAATTTATCAGCGATTACCTTCGTCAAATCGGTATGACGATTGAGATACTACGGATGCCGGACGGGCGTCCCAATATCTGGGCACGATGGCCGGCAAAAAATCAAAAGCCTTCTCTTGTACTCAGCGCCCATATGGACACGGTCAACATAGACGGCATGACCATTGACCCATTCAAAATCAAGATGGAAGATGGAAAAGTGTATGGACGCGGAACGTGCGATACAAAGGGATCGCTGGCGGTGTACTTGTGGACTTTAAGGCAGATCGCCGACCGTCACGACGCATTTGATCGGGACATTCAATTTCTCGCCACCTGCAACGAGGAAAACGGGTGCGTGGGAAGTCAATGGTTGGCGAACCGAAAATTCGCCGCAGACGAAATGATTGTCGGCGAACCGACGAATTGCGAAGTGGCCGTCGCCCATCGCGGTGAATTGGTCATAGAAATTCAGACGCGGGGCCTGTCGACCCATGCGTCGGTTCCGGAAAAAGGACGAAATGCGATTTACGCGATGAGCGACTTTATTCAACATATACACCGTAATTGGCTGGGAAAACTGGCCACCAATACGCATCCCCTGCTCGGATCGGCCACAGCGGCGATCACGATCATTCACGGCGGCTTTCGGTACAATATCGTGCCAGACCAATGCCGGGCGACGATGGACGTCCGCTTCGTACCTGGCCAAAAATCGCAGGACATCATGGCGGACCTGCGAGCGATCATCGAATCGCTGCAGATCGACGCCGACATCGAACTGGCAGAAGACAAGCCGGCACTTTCCACAAACCCGGATTTGCCGTTTGTGCAAAATCTTCTCCAGGCCTGCAACAAAGTCACAGGCAAGGCGAAACCTACGGGCGTGCCCTATCTGGCCGACAGCAGCCAGTTTGCAAAAAACGGCATAAAATGCGTTCTGTTCGGACCCGGCGACATCGCCCATGCACACAGCAAAGATGAATTTCTCGAACTTGAGCAGTTGTATAATGCTGCAAACATTCTGTTACACTTTTTCTCCAGATAACACCTAAAATTGAACATGAAACGAAATATTTTTATCGCTGGAATTATTCAGGGTTCCTGCCGGGGAACGGAAATCTGCAATCAGGACTATCGGCGACAACTGACCAATCTGCTGCGTCAGGCAATGCCTGAAGCCCATGTGTACTGCCCCGTGGAAGAACATCCTGAAAGTATCCATTACAAACCGGAAAAGGCCAAACGAGTCTTTTTCGAATTGATGGAAAAAGCGGGACAGACCGATATTCTGGTCGCGTTTCTGCCTCAGGCAAGCCTGGGCACAGCCATTGAATTGTGGCAGGCCTACCAGGCCAAACGGATTATCTTTACAATTTCACCACTGACGACGAACTGGGTCATCCTGTCGCTGTCAAGCCGGAATTTCACGTGCCTTGACGACTTCGAAAAATTCGTCGCCAATGGGGAATTCAGGAAATTTGTCGAAAACCATGAACACAAACGAAAAAAAATACATTCTTGACCTTTATCTGGACGAACTGAAAGAACAGATCGCTGCCATGGGCGAACCCGGATACCGGGCCCAGCAGGTTTTTCAATGGATCTACCGCAAACGGATAACCGATTTTGCGAAGATGAGCAATATCGGCAAAGTCCTTCAAGCAAAACTGGC
>CAYMXC010000114.1:0-6033 GCA_964394135.1 uncultured Phycisphaerae bacterium | reverse complement strand
GGAAAATTTTTACATTCTGGGTTCGCGAATCGCAGCCCGACGCCGAAGCCAGGACGGAACCCGGAAATTTCTTCTCGACTTCGGAGGCCCAAAGCAGATCGAGGCGGTTTTGATCCCCCTGCCGGAACATCTCACTGCCTGCCTGTCGACGCAGATCGGTTGTCCTGTCAAATGCGTCTTCTGCGCCACAGGCCAGGGCGAATTCATCGCAAACCTGTCCGCGGGACAGATCGTGGAGGAATTCCTGCAGATGCAGATGGAAGCCGATACGACAAAAGAGCGAGTCAGCCATATCGTATTCATGGGAATGGGCGAACCGATGCTCAATTACGACCAGACCCTCAAGGCGATACGTATCATCAATTCCGACTGGGGATTCAACATCGGGGCAAGAAAAATCACGATTTCCACAGTGGGCATACCGGATGGCATCTATCAGTTGGCGGAAGAAAAACTGCAATTGAATCTGGCGTTGTCACTGCACTGCGTAAACCAGAAATTGCGGGAGCAGCTCATCCCTCTTGCCCGAAAATATCCGCTGAACGAAATCCTCGACGCGGTCTATCACTATTACGAAACCACCAAACGGGAAGTTACCTTGGAATATCTGCTGCTGAAGGACATAAACTGCAGCGGAGCCGACGCGGACAAACTGGCAGAGATCGCACGCGATATCCGGGCCAACGTGAACCTGATCGTATACAATCCAACCGCAAGTCGCGAATATCAACCGCCGAACAAACAATCAGTGACAAACTTTCTGAACCATCTGAGAAAGTTGAATGTCAACGCGCATCTGCGGGCAAGCCGAGGACAGGACATCGAGGCGGCCTGCGGGCAACTGAAGAAAAATCAATCCGTCGCTCAATTGGCGGCGAAAGAATAAATTCTCCTATTTCACAACGGCTGCGGAAAAAGTCGCATTGGCCAAATCGGCTGCGTCGAAGCGACAGACTCGATTTCGTCCATTTTTCTTGGCACGATAAAGGGCCTGATCGGCCTGTTCGAGAAGTTCCTTCCAACTGGAGATAAAAGAAGATTTACTGCAGGCGGTAGCGCCTACACTGATGGAAACCCTCCCGCCGATGCCTTTTGGATGCGGCCGATTCAATTCGTAAACTCCAGCACATAGACGTTCGCCCGTAATCATGGCGCCATCGATTTCCTGTCCGGTCAGAACAACGACGATTTCCTCTCCGCCATAGCGGAAGGTCTCATCCGATTGTCGAATGGTGGATTTGATGACACCGGCAACTTCACGAAGTATTGCGTCTCCTGCCTGATGGCCGAGCGTATCGTTATACTGTTTGAAATAATCGACGTCGCACATGAGCAGGCCGTAATGCTGGCCGTAACGAAGAAACTGGCTGTGTGTCCGCTCGATATATTCATAAAAACTGCGACGATTGGGAATTTTCATGAGTGGATCGATACGTGCCATTTCCTCGAGTTTGAGATTGAGTTCCTGAAGCTCGCCGTTTTTCCGGGCCAGTTCCTGTTCAAGATGAATCATGCGAAGGGCGGCCTTGATGCGCAGTCGAAGTTCCTGCGGATTGAAGGGCTTGCGCACATAATCATCGGCGCCGGCCTGCAGGCCTTCGAGAACATCTTTCTGATCGTCACGGGCGGTCAGGAGAATACAATAGACATATCGACCGAATTGGGTGCGGCGGATTGTCCGGCATAGTTCGATTCCGTCCATGCGCGGCATCATCCAATCCACAATAACCAGCGAGGCAAAATGCTTCTGGAGCATTTCCCACGCCTCCTGGCCGTCCTGCGCCACAAGAATGTCGCTTTCCCAGAAACCCTGAAGCAGCTTGTGCAACAGTTTCCGGGAAACCGGGTCGTCATCAGCAATCAGAATCTTTATATCATCCATAAAGTTGATAAATCTGTAAAAAGAGAATTTATTGACCAGTCGATGACGCTTGCCCGATGACCGACTTGAGCATATCCATCTGGTGTTTGAGCTTTTCCAGCAGCTGTGAAGCATCGGCCAGTTGTTCCTGTTTGCCGAGAAGTTCGAGCTCCAGGGCGGTACGCGAAACGCCTTCCGCACCGAGATTCGCGGCAGCGCCCTTTATGCTGTGTGCCTCGCGAGCCAGATCACCCGCGTTGTTGGTCGCGATGGCCTGAGCGATCTGAGTGAGACGCCCCGAAGCGAAGTCGATAAACTCTACCAGCATTTCATTCAGAAACTCCTTGTCGCCTCCGCAGCGATCCAGTGCGTCCTGAAAATTAATGGGCAAATTCTGTACATTGCTGTGTTCCTGTCCGATCATGGTTTTCTCCTTCTTGATATCCACCGAGGTCCACTTGTGGATGGCCTCGATAAGGGCCTTCGGTTGTATCGGTTTGGTCAGATAATCGCTCATGCCGGCCTTGAGACATCGCTCCCGATCGCCCTGCATCGCATGAGCCGTCATTGCCAATATCGGTATATTCGACCACGTGTGTTTAGAATTACGTATCGCGGCAGTGGCCTCAAATCCGTCCATCAGCGGCATCTGAACGTCCATCAGAACCACATCATAGGATTTCTGTTCCATGGCCTTGAGCGCCTCTTTGCCGTTGACGGCGGCATCGACCCGGAATCCGGCCTTGGTCAAAACGGCAATGGCAAGCTTGCGATTGATGGGGTTGTCCTCTGCCAGAAGAATGCGAATGCTTGAGTTGTCATTTTGACTTTCAATTGCAGATAAATCGTCTTTCGATTGCAAAACAGGTGATTTGTAATTGTCGTGCACGGTTTGAAGAATGATCTCAAACAATTGTGTGCATTTGATCGGTTTGATCACCTGCCGCGAGCAGCCCATCTGCTTGAGCGCTGCGAACTGTTCGCTGAAACCCAGGCAACTCATGACAATGACACGTGTACCGGCGATCATCGGATCGTTCTTGATACATCCCAGAATTTCGCGTTCAGGCATATCGGACATCTGCATATCGAGAAGAAGCAAATCGTAAGGCTGATGTGCCTCGGCGGCGTTGCGCAGCTCTTGGGCCACCTCCTTGCCAGTGTGAACGGAGTGCACGCGACAACCTCCGCTCACTCTCAGAATCTCCGACAGGGCCCGGCAATGTGTCACGTTGTCGTCCGCGATCAGAATGTGCAGTGATTGAATCTGACGCTCAATGGCAGCACGCTGAGACTCGATCTGGTTCGGAGATCGCTTTTCGAAAATTGCGGTAAACCAGAACGTGGAACCGCAGCCCGGCTCCGATTCGACTCCGATCTGTCCGCCCATCATTTCGGCAAGCCGTTTGGATATGGCCAGACCAAGACCCGTGCCTCCAAAACGACGGGTCGTCGAGCCGTCGGCCTGAATGAACTTTTCAAATATATGCTGCTGCTTTTCTTTCTCGATGCCGATTCCAGTATCACGAATCGTAAAGCGAATAACAACTTTCTGCTCGGTTTCCTCCTCGACCGCGGCGCGAATATCGACCTCGCCGGTCTCCGTAAATTTAATGGCATTTCCTGCCAGATTGATGATGATCTGACGAAGCCGAACATCGTCGCCAATAAGATAGACGGGAACCTGCGGATCGACGAAGCAAATTAGCTCGAGCCCCTTCTTGAAGGCACGGGGCGCGAGGATATCGGTAACCGACTCGACCAGTTCCTGCAGGTTGAACTTGTCGGGACACAACTCGAATCGGCCGGCCTCGATCTTGGATACGTCGAGAATGTCGTTGATCAAATCGAGCAGGCTGTTGGCGCTAGAGGAAATCGTACTGACATAATCGAGCTGCTCGGTGTTCAACTCGGTATCCTTGAGCAATTCGCTCATGCCGATGATCCCGTTCATCGGCGTACGAATCTCGTGGCTCATGTTGGCAAGAAATTCACTCTTGGCCTTGTTGGCCGCCACGGCCTCTTCACGTGCAGTAACCAGATCCGTAATATCTACAACGTTAAACAAAGCGCCGCGATAACAGTCGTCCTGGGCGATCGGTTGAATTCGAAGTGTAAAATACCGGTTGTCGATCTGCTTGTGCAAAACAACGGGAATCCGGTCGCCGGCGTGGAAAAGATCAAAAATGGTTTCCAGTTTGTCCTCGCCGAAACACGATTGAAGCCGATACAAACTCTGGCCGATCATTTCTTCCCGATCGACCTTGAAATGGCGGGAAAAATAAGGATTGATCTCCCGGACGATCTCGTCCTGATCGACCATCACGATCCCCTCTTCCATGCCTTCGATCATGATCCGAAGTTTCAGCGCCTCAACCTCGGCAACCTCGCGAGCCTTGACCAGCTCGGTAATATCGACAAAGGACTCGACCCCGGTTTCTTCCCCGGATTCATTCACAGTCGTCCGTGCGTTCTTGATGACCGTGAGCGTCCGGCCGTCGACAGTGAAAATCTGACACTGCTTCTGGCGAATCTGACACTCGGAATTCTCATTGAACAATGCACAGTGATCTTTGCTGCACGACGGGCTGCGCAATACCTCCCAGCAATTCCGGCCGCAAACATCGGATGAATGATAACCGGTAATATCTACAAATGCGTCATTGACGGAAAGAATCTTCCGATCGCGATTGACAGTGAATATCGCTGTGGCCGCCGTCTCGAGAACCACGTTGAGGAACCGTTCCCGCGTTTCCGCCTGCTGCTTGGCCTGCTCCGTCTCCGTCATCGCGCGAAGCAACGCCTGCTCGCTCTCGACCCGATCGGTAATATCACGTTCGATGCCACGAAAACCAAGGAATTTCTCCCCCTCGACAATCGGCATGCCGTTGGCCAGCAAACAAACTTTCTTCCCGTCCTTCCGCTGATTCCACATGACCAGTTCAGTAAATGCGATATGCAGATTCAGATACTGCATGATTTCTTCGCGAATCTGATCCGCCTCGTCTGGCGGCATAAAGTCGAAAATCGTCTTGCCGATCATCTCATCCGCCGCATAACCGAGAACCTGCTCGTGGCGACCCGAAATATGGGTGTATCGACCTTCGGCATCGATCTCCCAGACAATATCGGCCATAGCGTCAACCAGAACCCGAAACCGCTTTTCAGAATCCCGAATTTCTTCTTCGAGTTTCCGTTGACGGGTGATGTCCCGAAAACTGACCTGGACCTGCCTCGTACCGTCCAATTCGACGGAACGCAGGTGAACCTGGGCGAGAAATATCTCTCCGTTCGACCGGCAGCACCAGTGTTCAAGAGTAGCGGCATGATTGGCGAGAATGTCACGGAGTCGGTCCTGAACACGACGGTCACGCTGGACCTGATCGATCGAAGAATTCGGAGCCATCAACCGACCGAGCGAACTGCCGATCAGCCATTCAGGACCACAGTTAAATAACTGACAGACGGCATGATTGGCACGAACGATCTGACCCTGGGCATTGACAATACATATGGCTTCCGGCGATTCATGAAAAATCGTCCGATAATTTTTGCCCGATGTCATAAGCTGAGAGTTGAGCTCTTCCGTCCGGCGCGTCAAACGAAAGGCAAGATAAACCCCTACCACGCTGCCGACCAAAAGAAGTATGCCGCCTACCAGAAGAAGGGGTTTCAGTGTAGACCAGAAATGTTCAAAAAAATTGAGATTCATCGCGTAATTGATCATTGTATCTTTCATGCCAGGAACGGGCATGGAAAAAAGATAATATGTTTTGCCGTCCTCGGCACGAAATGTTCTATTCGATCCGTCCGTCCAATGATCAGTCGCGGCAATTACAGCAGCAGGTAAGGTTTGTTTCGATTGGTAGGCAAAAACCTTGTTTTCACGAACAACCGCCATATAAACAATATGACGATCGTTGCGGCTGGAAATCCCAAAATGCTGCAAAACCTTATTTTGATCATTTTTTAGCAAATCGTCCCGAATATGATTCGCAAGCAGATTCATCCTGGTTCGGGTAATCGCCAGATCGCCGGTCTTGTAAAACCGCCACATGGAGTTGGAATATACCCCAAGCGTCACCGCTACCATGATGGCGATCAAAATACAAAAATAAAGAATAGTCTTAACTTTTAACGACATAACGAATTTAAGCCTGTCTTTTGTGCTT
>CAYMXC010000113.1:0-8332 GCA_964394135.1 uncultured Phycisphaerae bacterium | reverse complement strand
GGTCTGGGCATTGCCTGATCTGCTCCGCCAATGCCCAGACCGCCGATGCTCTGGTGACCGCCGCAAGGGAAAACCGGCACGCACTTGCCCTCACAGCCACGGATCTCGATGCTTTGACATCGCTTTCTGCCAAAATCAAAGACTCCGGCTTCAACGATCTGGTCCTGCAATTTCAAGCCCACTCGCCTGCCGAATATTTCCAGACCAATACCATCGCCAGACGCACTGCGATCAAAGATAATTACAAGCCGCTGGGCTATCCATCGATCCGATTCATCGAAGACGCCGACATCATGGAAACAGCTGTTATGACCGCTATGGAAATCTGCAAGTACGGCGGCATCTGTGTCCTACCGAACTTCGACCCGGCGCTCCTGGCCACGATGATGACCCTGCGGCTCAATATCTTTACCGATCCGCAAAAACCGATCCAGGTCGAACCTAAGGTTTACCCCGTCGGCGATCCAAAACCCGATTCTCCGATCTTCGTGACCACCAATTTCTCCTTGACGTATTTCATCGTTTCAGGCGAAATCGAAAACAGCGGTACCAGCGCCTGGCTGGTCGTGCCGGAATGCGAAGGATTGAGCGTCCTGACCGCCTGGGCGGCGGGTAAATTTTCCGGTGCAATGATCGCCAAATTCGTCAAGGACATCGCTCTGGAAAATCAGGTCACACGCCGCGAGATTATCATTCCCGGATACGTCGCACAGATCAGCGGTGAACTCGAAGAAGCCCTGACCGGATGGAAGGTCGTTGTAGGACCTCAAGAAGCAGCCGACCTGGAAAGTTTCATCAAAACACGATTGAATTAACAATTGAATTTTAGATGGTATTCGTATGCCAACTGTCGAATTTTTGCCAAACGGAAAAACCGTCGATGTCCCCTCGGGAACCGAGCTTCTCGACGCCGCCAGGCTGGCGGGGGTCGAAATCGTCTCGCCTTGCGGCGGAAAGGGAACCTGCGGCAAGTGCATCGTAAAAGTCCGAGCCGGACATGTGGATTCCGACAGCCTGGGCCGCCTGCCACCGGAAGTGGTTGCCGATGGATATGTCCTGGCCTGTAAAACCAAAATCCGTCATTCGTCCGTAACCATCGAAGTGCCTGAACCAATCTGCCGCGAAAATGGAAAGTTTTCCGACGGCGACGAAACTGATCTTATTCGTGACGAACTGTTGCCAAAAGAATGGGATTTCGATCCGCTGGCGGTCAAGTGGCTCTTGAACGTCGCCGAACCGCAACTGGAAGACGGCTTATCCGATCTCGATCGACTCACAAGGGCAATCAAGCAGCAATGGGGCAATGTACGAATCGTCTATACAATGCGAGTCCTTCGCTGCATAGCCGACGCACTCCGGCAGGAAAATGGAAAAATCACCGTCACCCTCATTCGAGAGCCCCAGCAGATTCACGTGATCGGTATTCAGCCCGGCGATAACACAACCCGCCTCTATGGTATCGCCGTCGATATCGGAACGACTACCGTCGCCGTCCAGTTGATCGATCTGACTACGCGGCGAATACTGGCTACCAGAAGCGACTACAACAGCCAGATTCCCTGCGGACTCGATGTCATCAGTCGAATCAATTACGCCGCCCGGCCCGATCGGCTGGCCGAACTTCAGCGGCGAGTGCTCACCACCGTCAACGAGCTGATCCGTCAGGTGACGCAAAGCGAAGAAGTCGATCCGCTGGACATCTGCAACGCCGTCATCTCCGGCAATACTACCATGACGCATCTGCTCCTGGGCCTGAAACCCGAATATATTCGTCGTGAACCATACACACCCACCGTGCTGGAAGTTCCTTACCTGGCGGCGGACGAAATCGGAATCGACATCAACCCCGACTCCTGGATTTATCTTTCGCCCGCTGTCGGCAGCTATGTCGGAGGTGACATCACCGCCGGAATCCTCTGCACCGATCTGGCACTGGAGACCGACGAAATCAACCTATTCATCGATATCGGTACCAACGGCGAACTTGTCCTCGGCAACAAAGATTTTCTTATGACCTGCGCCTGTTCTGCCGGACCTGCCTTCGAAGGTGGGGGGGTCGAATGCGGCATGCGCGCCGCTCTCGGTGCCATCGAAAAAATCACTGTCGATCCCGCAACAGGTCTGGCCAAATATGCCACCGTCGGCAGCGCTAAACCCAAAGGCATCTGCGGATCAGGCATGATCGATCTGCTGGCCAATCTCTTTTTGACCGGTTGGATCGATGCTGCCGGTAAATTCGATCGCCGCCGTTCATGTCCCGCCATACAACTAAGCGAAAACGGCAGATACGCGAAATACGTTATCGCTACACAAACCGAAAGCGATACAGGCCGGCCGATCACCATCAGCGAACTGGACATCGAAAACATCATTCGTGCCAAAGCCGCAATTTACACCGCCTGCGCACTGATGCTCCATCGGCTGCAGATACGATTCGAAGATTTGAACCATATCTACATCGCCGGCGGCTTCGGACGTTTCCTCGATCTCGAAAAAGCCATCGTCATCGGTCTGATCCCCGACGTCCCGCGCGAAAAATTTTACTACATCGGAAATTCCTCGCTCATGGGCTCCTTTATGGTGGCTGTGTCGCAGGACTACCGCCAGCGCCAGTTGAATCTCGCCAAACGTATGACTTATCTGGAATTGAACACCGATTCCGGCTACATGGACCAGTACGTCGCCGCTCTGTTTCTGCCACACACCGATCACGACCGCTTTCCTTCGGTCCATGAAGCAATTCGAAAAATCAGGGAGACAAAAAAATGATCCCCCTGGTCGACAATAAACAAAATGCCAAAATCCAGGCCTTGATTCAGGCACGCAATGCCCTGAAAAATGTCGATCTGGCGACGCGATGCAGATTGCTTGGGCTTGATCCTCCAAATCCCGACGGAACGATGTTGGTTCGAATGTTCGGACGAAATCTAAAAATAAATGTCCTGCCCCTGGCTTCCCAGTCGCTCGACTCTTTCGCTCCGATCACCGATCAAATCCTTTTGCTTCATTATCTTCAATGCGATGTCCCAATCAAGCCGGCTGGTAATCTGATTTCGTTTCGCGACCTGCCCGGCGGGCAATTTTACCTCGAGCCTTACCTTGCTCGATCGATCACTCCCTTGATCCGACGGGTCGGAAACGATTTGATCCTCCTGCAAAATCGATTGAACAACCTGGACTGGACGCGGACCGAAACAGGCGATCTGGGAGCCAAAATTCATATCCTGGGCAAAATCGACGCGACCCTGGTTTATCATATGGGCGATGAGGAATTTCCGCCTGCAGCCGAACTGCTCTACGACGCCTCCATCCGCCGCGTTTTCAACACGGAAGACGTCGCAGTCATTGCCTCCCGAATCTGCATCGCCCTGTTTCCCGAACCATGCGTGCATTGTTGCGGATGTGGCTTGTGCGAAATCCGAACTTCATATAGTCAATAGAACAACAAGGAGAAATAAAAATGGGTATTCTGCTGGATCGATTGACAAAAAAGAAACTGTTGGTGTCGGATGGCGCCTGGGGCACAATGCTGCAGGCGGCTGGCCTGACCGGCGGCGCCTGCCCCGAAGAATGGAACGTGACGCATCCCGACGAAGTGAAAAAAGTGGCCCGGGCCTACCAGGACGCCGGCTGCGATATCGTCCTGTCCAATACCTTCGGCGGTTCGTATTGCAAACTTTCCAAAGTGGGCATGGGCGACCGCGTAGCGGAATTGAACAAGGCAGGTGCGAAAATCAGTCTCGCCGGCGCTCCGAATTGTATCGTCGCCGCTTCCATCGGACCGACGGGTGAATTCATCGAACCGGTCGGAGAAATGACCGCCGACGAAATGCAGGCCGTCTTCGTCGAGCAGATCGCCGCCATTATTCACGCCGGAGTCAAGGCCTTGTGCATCGAAACCATGTCCTCCATTGAAGAAGCGGTCTGTGCAGTCAAAGCCGCCAAGGCCATCGATAAAAACACCGACGTGATCGTGACGATGACCTTTGAACGTTCCCCAAAGGGCTATCATACCATGATGGGTGTCACGCCCGCCCGCGCTGCTTGCGAACTGGACGCCGCTGGTGCCGATATCGTGGGTGCCAACTGCGGAAACGGTCCCGAACAGATGATTGCAATTACGCGCGAAATGCGATCGCAAACGAAAAAACCGATCCTGATTCACGCCAACGCCGGCCTGCCTGTCCTCGAGGGCACAAAAACGATCTTCAAGCAAACCCCTCAGGACATGGCTCAAAAGGTCCGCGAACTGGTCGATGCCGGCGCCTCGATCATTGGCGGATGTTGCGGAACAACCCCTGCCCACATCGTCGCGATCAAACAGGAAATCGATAAACTTCTCGAAAAATAATTATCCCGCCGGGTCGGCTCAATACCGACTCGGCGATTTTTATGCTTTGATGATACCGGTCCCTTATTGTATCTTCTGTATTTGCAGTATGTTACACTTTTGTATCGATCTGGCCCGTTTTTCCTTGCCTTTTCCATAATAGCTTGCTAATATAATCTTTTTCGACCACTTTGGGGGAAACGGAATTCTCCTTTTTCCCTAAGTGTTGCGAGCGGTGATCGATCTGCAAACTAAGCCTCGCCCGGGCGATCGTCACATCGCCGCACGTCGACGCGGATCGGCGTGCTGAATCGGAATTTCGCTGAACGGTAATGAAATTGTAATGAAGGGATTTTATTTTCAATTTTACATCTCTTCAAAACAACGAAGAGATGTTTTTACTTTTTGCTGAGAAGAGAAGGACATGGAGAATATTGGAAAAATTCGGAACATCGGAATATCGGCTCACATTGATTCGGGCAAAACGACTTTGAGTGAGCGGTTTCTTTTTTATAGCGGACGCATCCATCGAATGCACGAAGTCAAGGGCGACGATGGCGGGGCAACCATGGATTACATGGACCTCGAACGCGAACGAGGCATTACAATCACATCGGCTACCACACAGATCGAGTGGAACCACAGAGTCATCAATCTGATAGATACACCAGGCCACGTCGATTTCACCGTCGAAGTCGAACGTTCGCTACGTGTGCTGGACGGAGCCGTGCTTGTCCTTTGTGCCGTGGGCGGCGTACAGAGCCAGTCGGTAACCGTCGATCGCCAGATGAAACGATATCGTGTCCCCAGAATCGCATTTATAAATAAAATGGACCGAATCGGCGCCAATCCCGCCCGGGTCATCCAGGACCTGAAAAAGAAACTGAACCTGAACCCTGTCGCCCTGCAACTCAATATGGGTTCGGGCGATCAGTTTGCCGGCGTGATCGACCTGATCACTATGAAGGCGCTCTCATTTGAAGGCGCAAACGGCGAAGACATTATCCAATCGGAAATCCCAGCCGAATATAAAGAAGCAGCCTCTGATGCCCGTCACGAGATGCTCGAATCCTTGAGCATGTTCAACGATGAATTGATGATGCTTCTTCTGGAAAATAAACCCGTCAGCGAAGCGATGATCCGCCAAACCATTCGCGAGGCGACGATCAACCGTGATATTGTTCCGGTAATGATGGGAACAGCTTTCAAAAATAAAGGCATTCAGCCTCTTCTCGACGCCGTGTGCGAATATCTCCCAAGCCCGCTGGACAGGGCGACCTTTGCACAGGACCACGACAACGAAGGTGCCGAAGTGCCTCTGGCGTGCGATCCCGAACGGCCGCTGGTGGCGATGGCCTTCAAAATCGTCGATGAAAGCTTCGGCCAGCTCAGCTATGTCCGAGTCTATCAGGGGCAACTGACAAAGGGCCGACAGTATCGAAACGCACGAACGAAAAAAACTTTCCGCGTTGGGCGAATGGTCCGAATGCACGCCAATGAACGGGAAGAAATTACCGAGGCCGGTCCGGGCGACATCGTTGCCCTGCTTGCCGTCGATTGTGCCAGCGGCGACACCTTCTGCGGTGAAGACCTCAACTACTCGCTGGAAAATATCTTCGTCGCAGATCCTGTCATCAGCCTGGCGATTCAGCCCGCAACAACGGCAGATCAGGATCGAATGGCCAAAGCCCTCAATCGTTTCATGAAGGAAGATCCCACCTTCCGCGTTTCCACAGACCAGGAATCGGGAGACACACTTATCGCCGGCATGGGTGAATTGCACCTCGATATTTACGTCGAACGCATGCGACGGGAGTATAAGGCCAACGTCACTGTCGGCGCACCAAAGGTCAGCTACCGCGAAGCCCCGACCCAGGAGGCCCAATTCAATTACCGGCACAAAAAACAAACCGGCGGCTCCGGGCAATTCGCACATGTAGTTGGACGCCTCATCCCGCTGCCCGACGATTCAACCGAACCTTACGAGTTCGAAGACAATATCACCGGCGGAGCGATCCCCAAAGAATACATCCCCGCCGTAAACAAAGGTTTTGAAGAAGCCATGAAACAGGGCCCTCTGGCCGGATACAAAATCGTCGGCTGCAAAATGTGCCTCGACGACGGCTCCTACCACGAAGTCGATTCCAGCGAAATGGCTTTCCGAATCGCGGCCATTGAAGCATTTAAGCAGGCGTTCAAAAACGCAAAACCCTGTCTCCAGGAACCGATCATGGCGGTCGAAATCGAATCGCCCCTGGAATTTCAGGGAACCATCGTCAGTGACCTCAACAGCCGGCGAGGCATCATCATGGCGACCGAAAACCACGAGACCTTCGCCCTCATCAAGGCCGAAGTTCCTCTGGCCAAAATGCTCGGTTACTCGACCAATCTGCGATCCATGAGCAAGGGAATGGCCACCTTCACTATGGAAATGGCACGTTATGCTCGTGTCCCACAAACCCTCGCCGAAGAAGTCATCGAGATCCGGCGAAAACAAAAAGAACAGCTGGTTCGAAAGTAAACCGATTATCGTATCCTCAGATTAATTCCCCCGGTCGACAGAAATCTAGGCCGGGGGTTTTCTTTCCGAATCAGCTCTGGAAAAATCAAAACCGCCTCGCTATAACTTCATTAATATAAAATATCGAATTTTATTAGAAAGGTGTAACCATGGTATCAGGCATACAGAATCCGATTGGCGTTTGCAGTTGGTCGACCAGAGATTTCAATGAATTGAATCAGGTTATGGCGGAAGCGAAGATCAACCATGTGCACCTGGACCTGAATCCCGGCCTGGAAAAGGGCGGCGAACGCTATCTGACCGAGGTGGCCAAACAATCCTGGATTATCAGCGCCACCATGACCGGATTTTCCCAGGAAAATTATTCCACCCTCGAGACGATTCGACTCACTGGCGGAATCGTCCCCGACGATTCGTGGGATCAAAACCGAAAACGCGTCCTCGATGCAATAGACCTTACTGCCAAAATGCATGTCAAACTCCTCACCTTCCATTTCGGTTTCATCGACGTCATCGATCCCGCTGCCCTGAAAAAAATGTCCGACCGTATCCGGCTGCTGGCTGACGCGGCGGCAAAAAAAGGCATCACTTTGCTGATGGAAACGGGCCAGGAGACCGCGGAGCATCTGCGAATTTTTCTCGAAGGGTTGCATCATCCCGCCGTGGGCGTAAACTTCGATCCTGCGAACATGATTCTATACGGAAAAGGCAATCCGATCGAAGCGGTGAAAATCCTTGCTCCCTGGATTCGACATGTCCACATCAAAGATGCCCGAGCTTCCTCCCAGCCGGGAACTTGGGGTACAGAAGTACCCTTCGGAACCGGCCAGGTGAACGCAAAGCAATTTCTCGCCGCCCTGCGCGAAATCGGTTACACCGGAACCCTGTCGATTGAGCGGGAAGCAGGCGAAACCCGCGTCCGCGATATCCTCAGTGCCGTCCGCAAAATCCGAGAATCCTGAAACGACCCTGCCCTGCAATGTTTTTCCGAACTGTCAGTACCGACGTTTGTTAAAATGTCATAATGTCAGCCTGAGCGGATGACCCCAAAAGCAACAAAGACAAACTATACCACGATCGGTTGTCGCAACTGTCTGATATTACGTAATTTGCAATAAGGTTTCAGGTTCGGCAATCCTCCTCGCGGCTTTGGTATGGAATTTGCTAAAAACGTTCTCTATTCAGTCGAGCATACTCGACTGTAATTAGGTAATGTTTTTTATAAAAAGTAAATATACATAGGTTTCGCTAGTCGGCTTTTATATCGAAGGAGGTCAATTAACATGGCGGCCAAGCAGCTAGCATTTGATGTCGAAGCACGAAAATCATTATTGGCTGGAGTGGAAAAACTGGCCAAGGCAGTAAAAGCAACGTTGGGACCCCGGGGGAAAAATTCGGTGATCGACCGTGGGTGGGGGGCTCCGAAAGTCAGGAAAGACGGAGTCACCGTCGCAGAAGCAATCGATCTGTCCGATAAATAT
>CAYMXC010000112.1:0-8374 GCA_964394135.1 uncultured Phycisphaerae bacterium | reverse complement strand
TCGGGATGATTCCCAGAATAGTGATTGGTCGTCCATCAATGTATCAGGTGATTGACAGGTTTCATCGGTAAAGAATTTTCCGCCGGTGTCTTCAAACGACGTTGTTCGCGGGACAGGTCCGGTGGCATAGATGCCCTGGAAGATTTCTTTGGGTCCGAGCATTGGAAAGATCGTTGCATGCTTCAGGACATCTTCCCTGGTGATCGGCATGCCGATAAAACGAACGGTTCCGTCGGGGTTCTGCGTGTACTTGGGACGAAAAGCATCGGGATGGACAAAGACTTTCAGATCGCTGGTCTGACCAAACAGGGATCGCAAGCCGCCGGTATGATCGTAATGACCGTGGCTGAGGACCAGCGAATGAATCTTACTTGCATCAAAACCAAGATGTTGAGCATTTTTCAAAAAAAGGCTGGTTTGCCCGACGTCAAAAAGCAGGCTTTGATCTCCACGGCAAATCCAGCATGAAAAGCCATGTTCACCCGGCAAGTTCGAGCCTCCCGATGCGTCGTCAACAAGAATCGTAATTTTGACTTCCGGATGTTCCATGATTAAGGTCCCTCAACAATCTTATTGCGGGAACGTTTTTGCCAGTTCCTCTGCGGCAAGGCGAACGCAATCGATACATTTTAATTTTCCGATTTTTTTAATCTCACGGCATTTGTCCGAGCCTGCCTGCTGCACGAATATGTTGATCATCGCTTCTTTCGCCTGAGACGATTTGGCTAATTCCAATGCAGCATAAAGGGCTCCGCATCGGCCTTCATAGGCTCGTCCGCCGCCGAGGGCACTGGCATCGTCGATTATTTCCTGTGAGACGCCAGCATGGTCCTGAAAGCCTCGGAAAATACTCTGGGCACAGTTGAGTCGTTCCTGTGTATAGGCGTTTAATGCTTTTTGTATCGGCATGAGTTATATCTCCCGATGTAATATTATAGTGCCAAATCTCCGAAGACGTTCGGTTTTTCCAGAAATTTACCGGTGGCGGTCACGCGGACCTTGCCATCCTGAGTGATTTTCGCTTCGACGACAAACAGCGGCGAATCGCTGCGAAGAATTTTTGCCCGAACAGTCGTCATGCGTCCAATCGCGACGGGCGAGCGGAAACGAACATTGAGTTCCGCAGTGACTGCGACAATGTCGCGGGCGAAGAGGCAATTCGTCATCGCGCCGTCCACAATTGAGGAAACAATCCCGCCGTGCAGAACGCCCGGATAGCCCTCAAAATGAGGTTTACAGCAAAAACTGGAACTCACACCGCCGTCTTCCGACGGTGTGAATTCGAGTTGTAAGCCATGTTTGTTGGCTTCACTGCACACGAAACAATTCGGGTGAGGCCAGATGTGGACCAGATTGCCGGGGTGTTTCAATTTAGTGATCACAGACGTTTTCCCCTGTTTGCAGGATGCCCTGAAGGAAACTGTTCACAAGATTTTCCGGCGAATCGACCGATACGCCGACGATTACTTTGATGTTGTTCTGGGCAAAGAGTTCCCGAGCCTTCCCACCCATTCCTCCGGCGATAATCAGGTTCGCACCTTTTTCGTGCAGCCAACGAGGTAGTAAGCCCGGTTCGTGTTCCGGCGACTTCACGACGGTTTTGTTCGTAATTTTTTTAGTCGCATCGTCTACATCGATCAGGGCGAATTCTTCGCAGTGGCCAAAGTGCATCGAGAGCTGGCCGCCGACTAACGGTAATGCAAAGCGTGTCATTTGAGACTCCTTGGAAATAATAGAAGGTTTAGAAACGTTATCAGTCCCCACAAGGGGTTTGATCAGTTCACAAAAGATTTTCGCGGTTGCGGTAGCGGCAAAATGTTCAACGAACGGCGTACCGGAGTCGCCGGCGAGGACCACTTGCGGATCAAGCGGAATGCGTCCCAGGAACGGGACGTTCATTTCCTTTGCAAGGGCTTCACCGCCGCCGGTTTTAAAGAGCGGGATGAGTTTGCCGCAGTCGGGGCAGACCAGGCCGCTCATGTTTTCGATAATGCCTGCGACGGGCAACGAGACTGCCTGACAGAAGGAGATCGACCGCCGCACATCGGCGATGGCAAGATTCTGCGGTGTGGTGACGATGACGGCCTGGGCGGGCGAACCGATGAGCTGAGCCACCGCCAGGGGTTCATCGCCCGTGCCGGGTGGGCAATCGACGATGAGGTAATCCAGCTCGCCCCATTTGACGTCCTTGAGGAACTGGCGGATCATGTGATACTTCGCCGGGCCTCGCCAGATGACAGGATGCGATTTATCTTCGAGCATAAAGCCGATAGAGACGACCTTGAGATTGTCGCTCAGAGCGATGGGCAGGATCATCGAATCTTCCGCATCGATTCGTCGGCCTTCGAGGCCTGTCAATGTTGGAACACTCGGACCGTGGACATCCACGTCGAGTAGACCAACTTTCTTTCCCATCATCGCCAGCGAGGCTGCGAGATTGACGGCCACGGTACTTTTTCCGACACCGCCCTTACCGGAAAGCACGAGTAGCTTTTTGCCGATTTTCGACATCCGCTCTTGAAGGATCATTTCCTCCATTTGTTGTTCGATTTCATCCTGATTGTGCTGCTTCTGAAATTCACACGACGACATAATTTGAGAACTCCTATCTGCTAAAAAGAAAATTTTGTATATACGTCCAGACCGCTTCGATATCCTGAGAAAGACCGTCGCGGGTATATTCGATAATTGTTTTTCGCTGAACCATCGCCTGCGTGACAGTCCGATCATATCGAATCCTGCCTGCGACGGATAAATTATGATTCCTAGCGGTTTCCTCGATCTGCCTTGTGACAGATTCGTTGATATCCCATTTATTGATGCACACCATTGTGGCTACGCCGAAATGTTTGGTCAGACCAGCGACTCGCTCCAGATCGTGCAGGCCACTGACGGTCGGCTCGGTCACGATCAAAACCAAATCCGCTCCAGTCACCGAGGCGATCACCGGACACCCGATGCCGGGTGAACCATCGATGAGAAGCAGGTCTTTATTTTGCGACTCGGCAATTTCCTTCGCCCGGCTGCGAACGAGGCAAACGAGTTTGCCAGAATTTTCTTCAGCGATGCCGAGCTTCGCGTGGACCATCGGGCCGAAACGTGTCTCCGAGACGAACCACCGGCCATTGATGGCGGGTTTCATCTCAATTGCTCCCACAGGACATACCTGCAGACACACGCCGCAGCCTTCGCATGCGATGGGATCGACGAGGCAGGTTTTCTTCACATGATGATTTGCCGGCCCGTTCAATGCAATCGCTGAAAAACGGCAGATGTTTTGACATTTCATGCAACCGATACATTTTTCCGTATCGATCAGAGCCTGCGAACCGCCACAGAAATCGGTTGTTTCAAGAATTTTGGGTTCGAGCACCAGATGCAGGTCTGCCGCATCGACGTCGCAGTCGGCGAGGACGACGCGGTCGCGTGCCAGTGTCGCCAGAGCTGCGGTGAGTGATGTCTTGCCCGTACCGCCTTTTCCGCTGATGATCACGAGTTCTTTCATGCGACGGTCCTTTCGGTTGAAGCCGCCGCTTCGAGAATTTGTCGATAAATAGTTTCAAAAACATCGGCGTATTTCGGAATTGCCCGGCTGATGAGTTCGCCGCGAGAATAAGCTTCGGCGATCGCGCGATCATCGACGATTTTTCCGAGCACAGGAATGTTTTCCTGCGTACAATAATCGAAAACATCATTATCGCCGGTATCGGCACGGTTGACGACAATGCCCATCGATCTGCCAAGAGCTTTAACCATTTCGACCGCCAGTTTCAGATCGTTTAATCCGAACGGTGTCGGTTCGGTTACGAGTACGACATAATCGCTCTCGCGAACCGTTGCCACGACCGGACAGGACGTTCCCGGCGGAGCATCGACAAAAACAATTTCCGCCGGAATTTTAGCCGCTTTGACGGCACGAATCAGCGGGGGACTCATCGCCACACCGATCTTGAGCACGCCTCGGACGAAACCAATCTCGCCGCTCTTGCCCGTATCGATCACACCGATCGGCCATTGCTCTTCCGTAATCGCGCCGCACGGGCAGACCAGCGTGCATCCGCCACAGCCATGACACATTTGGGGATTGACCAGCACGGTCTGCCCGATGCAGACAATGGCACTGAATCGGCAGACCTGAGCACAGAGATGACAATGCTTGCACTTTTTTTCATCCACCTTAGGCACAGGAATGCCAACGGAGGTTTGCGAGGTGAACGTCGGATGCAAAAAGAGATGCCCGTTAGGTTCTTCCACATCGCAATCGATATACGCAACTTTTTTTCCAGCGTTACTCGCGGCATAAGCAAGATTCGTCGCAACGGTCGTCTTGCCCGTGCCGCCTTTTCCGCTGGCGATCGTTATAATCATGAACGGCCTCCATACTCTCGTTTTCCACGGCGGCAGGCTTCATCTTCGCTTACTTCATCCTGCCAGCCGTTACGTGTTGTTTCAATGCGGTCGAACTTGGCGATATACGGCTTGATGTCGAGAATCGGCGTGCCATCGAGCATATCCACCCCTTTCAGGTAAAGGATGTTACCTTCGCGTCGAATCAGTTCAACGATGCTCAGGCCAATGGGATTGGGCCGAACGGGCGAACGCGTTGCGAACACACCGCGTTCGATATCCTGCAGAAACGGTTTGACCACCAGTCTCGCCGGCCCAGCCTGATGCAAGTGATAGATCACATAAATATGTGAAAAACCTTCCAGATCCCGCAGCCCATCCGCGAACTCCGGGAATATCTCGGCCTTCCCGGTATAATCATGCGCATAGGCAGGCTGAATGGGAGTCTGTTCAGCGATGACGTGCTCCGTATAAAGAATACCGATAGGATGGTAAACAATCTCAGCAAGTGGTTTCATCATAGATCACCCGGAAATTTCGCATTTCTATTCATATCCTCACGGCAGTTTGCCTGCACAGTAATCCCATGTTAAAAAAGTTATCTTTCCATCAAACGCAACGCATCTTTCGGACACGCCTGAGTACATCGCCCGCAGCCAATACATGTTTCACGATTAATAACCGTCTCATTATTTTGTAACGAGATTGCTGATACAGGACACACCTCAATACAAATTCCACAACGAGTGCATCGCGAGACATCAACTGATGCAAACGAGGACCGCTGATTTACAGCAGGTTCCTGAAGCAGTGGTTTTGTCTCGGGCTTTGGATGGCGACGAAATAAATTAAAGATTCCTCGCCAGCCGCCCGCGTTTTGCCGACTTCGGTTGCCGCATCGCCCGCGACCTCGTCCCGTTCCCGGGCCTTGACCGGCGGGCCCCGTGCCATCACCATAAGGTGTCATACTGTACTCCTGCTTTGTCCGTAACAAATCATTTCGGACATTTTTTGAGAACCATAAACCAATCCAATACTCTTGTATCACCAGCGGGTGTCTCCACCCGTTCTTTTGCCGTTCCGCAGGAACCTGGTGGAGGCACAATCACCTCTTCGCCGGGTTGCCAGTTGGCCGGTGTCGCAACTTTATGTTGTTCAGAAACTTGCATGGCGATGAGTAACCGTTTGATCTCATCAATATTTCGCCCATTGCTTAAAGGGTAATACAGGATTGCCCGGACAACGGCTTGTGGATCAATGATGAATACCGCCCGAACAGCCTGTGTCGAACTGGCGGATGGTTGAAGCATTCCAAATGCCCTGGAAACCTCCATCGTAAGATCGCTGATTACCGGAAATGTTACTTCAATGGCCTTCATACCCTTGAATTCTATTTTCTCTTTGATCGTACGCAGCCAGGCAATATGACTGTAGGTGCTGTCAATCGATAGCCCCAGCAACTTACAGTTGAGCTTTTCGAATTCCGGCTGCATTGCGGCAAAGGTCATAAACTCTGTTGTACAAACCGGCGTGAAATCAGCCGGATGAGAAAAAAAGATTACCCACTTGCCTTTAAAATCGTCCGGGAAATTAATTGGCCCTTGTGTACTTTCCGCCTTAAAACACGGCGCCTTTTCCCCAATCATCGGAAGTCTTGTTTGCTGTTCCATTTTTAAATCCTCCCTGTATTTAACAATGTTATTCCGTAAGACCTCGATAAACAATAGACAACTTATTTACCAGATTGGGACTTCAATTCCTCAACTCGGCTACGCAACTGTTTGAGATATTCTTCCATCTGGGTGCATTCATTCTCTAAGCTTGTCAGTTCGTCTTCGGTATTCCCTGCGTCGGCTCTACGGCCAACTCCTATCGTCCCGCCATTATTAAACCGATTTCGCCAACCCGAGCCGCAGCCTCTGCCCCGGCCCATGGCTCGCCCAAAACCGTTTCGATTACCAAAGCCGGTTCCAACTTGAACCGCACAAAATCCCTGTCCTTGTCCTGTCATCGGACCATTGCCTATCGGTCCTGTTCCATCTCCTCGCGGCATTGTCTGCCTCCTTCTTTAAATATTGATAAAAGTTTTTTTAAGCCCAATGGCCTTCAACCGTGGCCTGATCGATTGCTTTGAGCTTGTCCTGTTTGTAATCGTCAATCGCCTGCTGTACCGTGCCACTCGCTCCGGTGAATATCTGAACGTTCCCGGCATTGAGAACATTGAACGCCTTCGGGCCAACGTTTCCGGTAATGACTGCTGTGACGCCCAGATTCACTACCGCCTGACCGGCCTGAATCCCGGCACCCTGTGCCAGTTGCAAATTGACGGCATTGTCATGAACGGTAAATTTTCCGCTCTCTATATCCAGCACGATAAAATACTTTGCTCGTCCGAATCGCGGATCGACCAAACTCTCCAAATCTTTTCCTTGTGACGTAATAGCGATCATTATTTCAGATTATCCTCTCCTAAAATACGTTCCTGTACTTGCCTGCGACACGATCGAAATCGTCTACGACGACAGCAACCCGGCATCAAAAAACGCCCTGAACCAAGCCTGCCGGTCAAATAGGCCTCCGCCACTTCGCTCACCGGGCCGCAGATGTCACAAATCACTTCCACACCCGACTGCCTGATCTGCATTGCCAATGGCTCGGAGATCGCACCACAGATCAAAACCGAAACCTCGGCGTTGTTCAGCAGCCGAACCTTTTCCAACGGCGTGACGCCAAGCTCTTTTTCTTCACGCATGATGATTTGCTCGTTTTCAATCGTCAGTAGCACCAGCCGCTGAGCGACGTCAAACACCGGCGAAATCCGTTCATTCCAAATAGGTATCGCAATCTTCATGAAAGGTAATAGTGCAAACGATGTGCCAAACCAGAAAAATGAACAAAAGGGCTTCTACGGCATGATAAATGAGGTTTCCGATCAGTCGGCATAGGAAATGATGGAATGCAGTATTGCAAATTGCAATACATGGGTAGTTCAACTATTGCATTTTGCCCATGTCGTCTGTTGCTTACAAAAAATAGTTCATTCGATAGCTGATACCTAATATTTTCTTTAATTCGGTATTTTCATGAGAAGAGTGGAAAGAAAAAATATCAAGGACGCAGTCCTAATCTTCTTTTCATGCCTCTATGAATAAACTACTTAGCAGTAAATTGGTCATGTTCTTCAGAAATACCCGTATCAGGTTTCAAGTTATCCGGTCAATAAATTAAGATCATCGAATACCAATTATTTTCTGTACATACTCTTTTTGTCCATCGTCCACAATAGACCTGACAGCTTTTATCTAAATAGAAAGAATAACGCATCAACGCATCATGGGCTTGTGCTGAACTAGAAATCCTATTTTAACTATTTTAAAATCGATATTTCCTGATTTGACTTTTTCGAAAATGAATTGAATACTTAAAGTGTTACAAAGGGAAGTGCCAGTCATTTCTTAGTACATTGGTATGAACCTTGTAACACGAATTATTATTATGGTGATAAGCCGGTTTGATGAATCCGGACGATTTTAATAACTTCAATTCGCTAAGTATATGTGCTTGTGTTTTCCCTGCAGGTTTGATCGAGTGCTTAATTTTTTATTTTTAGAAGAAGGAGTGTTTATGAGTCGAGTATTAGGAATGTTCTTTTGTTTAACGATAGTTATGTTCGCGACGGGATGCAGCATAAACGGAATCAACGGTTTGCTCAATGGATCCGGAATTGATTTGAGTACGTTGGATCTTAACGCATTGATTTCTGAGTTAACATCTGGTTCTAGCACATCGTAAGATTACAGGTCATAATTGATTAAATAGCTCGATAACAGAGGAATATCCATTTTTAAATTTAAAAGCGGATCGAATCTGTTATCGAGTATTTTTTATGCATGCGATTTGAAATCTATTTTTCTTACAATCTTCATAGAAATACTATCGACGATTGAGGTTGTATTCAGAACAACCCTTTCATAATAGTATATTAATATTCCACTGCTTGATTTTCCGAAACAGCGTGCTCGCATTG
>CAYMXC010000111.1:6542-8448 GCA_964394135.1 uncultured Phycisphaerae bacterium | reverse complement strand
CCATATCGGCCTCCTTTGCTAGTGTTATCGGGAGGAAAAGCCCTAAACCGTTTGGAGTTTGTTGGCCAAATTCTAATCGGCCAAATCCGCTTTGTCAGTTAAAATATTCTGCTGATGGTAAAGTTTTTCCTGAGCCCCTTTCCGGCTCTGACAATTATATTCCCAAAGTCAAATTTGTCCAGTGTGAATTCTCGGTGGTAAAATATTCCGTATAGGGAGTTGTGAGACGACCGCAGCGGATTTATAATCTTATGCCTGCGATCATTATTGCAGCCTGACCCGAATATTTTTTCTAACAGGTTTTACGATGCAAAATTATGACTTTACGAGTATCGAGAAAAAATGGCAGAACTTCTGGGAAGTAAACAAGACCTTCCGGACAGACGATTCTTCTTCCCGGCAAAAGTTTTACGTCCTTGATATGTTTCCCTATCCCAGCGGTGCGGGTTTGCATGTGGGGCACCCCGAAGGCTACACCGCCACCGACATTATTGCCCGTTACAAGCGAATGAAGGGGTTCCATGTCCTGCATCCGATGGGGTGGGACGCCTTCGGCCTGCCCGCCGAACGTTATGCTATGCGGACCGGAACTCATCCGCGAATCACTACGCAGAAAAATATCGATAACTTCCGCCGGCAGATCAAATCTCTCGGCTTCAGTTACGACTGGGATCGCGAGATTGATACGACCGATCCGCAATATTACAAATGGACGCAGTGGATCTTTTTGCAATTGTTCAAAAAGGGATTGGCCTATCTCCACGAGTCGCCCGTGAATTTCTGTCCGACGTGCCGGACCGTGCTGGCTAACGAAGAAGTTTATTCGGGACGGTGCGATCAGGGCCACGAAGTAATCCGAAAACCAATGCGACAATGGATGCTTAAGATTACCGCATATGCCGATCGACTGATCGAGGATCTCGATGGTCTGGACTGGCCTGAGAGCATCAAAAAACTCCAGCGGGACTGGATCGGCCGATCCGAAGGCGCCGAAGTCGATTTTGCTCTCGCTTCCGATACTTCGGTCAAAATTCGCATTTATACGACCCGCCCGGATACGCTCTTCGGAGCCACCTACATGGTTCTGTCGCCGGAACATCCGCTGGTAAACAAGATCACAACGCCGGAACGTCGATCCGCAGTGGAAACCTACTGCCGCCAGGCCCAAAATAAATCGGACCTCGAACGCGCTGAGCTGGGCAAGGAAAAAACCGGCGAGTTCACCGGCGCATATGTGATCAACCCCGTCACCGGCCGGCCCATTCCGATCTGGGTGGCAGATTATGTACTGATCAGCTACGGCACCGGCGCGATCATGGCTGTGCCCGCGCACGATCAGCGGGATTGGGAATTCGCCACGAAATTTCAACTGCCGATCATCCAGGTCATCGACGGCGGCGACATTTCCACTCAGGCCTACGAGGGCGACGGCAAATTGATCAACTCAACCAGCGACCTGACGAGCATAGACGGACTGAACGTCGCCGACGCAAAAAAGAAAATCACCGCATGGCTCGCTGAGCAGAATCTGGGCAAGTCGGCGGTCAAATATAAACTTCGCGACTGGCTCTTTTCGCGTCAGCGATACTGGGGTGAGCCTTTCCCTTTAGTGCATTGTCAAAAATGTGGGGTTGTACCTCTTGATGAAAAAGATCTTCCTTTAAGACTCCCAGATGTTGAATCATATAAACCAACAGGCACTGGGGAGTCCCCTCTTGCTGCAATTAAAGAGTGGGTTAATACAAAATGTCCAAAATGTGGCAAAGATGCTAAAAGAGAGACTAATACAATGCCACAATGGGCTGGTAGCTGTTGGTATTACATTAGATTTACAGATAGCAAAAATGATAAAGCCTTAGCAGATAAAAAAAATATTGATTATTGGTTGCCTGTTGATCTTTATGTA
>CAYMXC010000111.1:0-6532 GCA_964394135.1 uncultured Phycisphaerae bacterium | reverse complement strand
CCCATCCTCTTCGACGAACAGGTCCGGCCCGTGCCCGTAGATGAAAGCGAATTGCCGGTGCAGCTGCCGGAACTGGAGAATTTCCAGCCCGCCAAAACAGGCGAATCGCCCCTGGCCAACGCCAAAGACTGGCTCGTCGTAAAGAAAAACGGAAAGACCTATTATCGCGATACCAACACCATGCCGCAGTGGGCCGGTTCATGCTGGTACTATCTGCGATATATGGACCCGCACAACGACAACGCTCCGTTCGACCCAGCCAAGGAAAAAAATTGGATGCCTGTCGATCTCTATGTCGGCGGCGCGGAACACGCAGTGCTGCATCTGCTTTATTCACGATTCTGGCACAAGGTGCTGTACGATCTGGGATACGTCTCGACAAAAGAACCGTTCCAGAAACTTTTCAATCAGGGCATGATCCTGTCGTTCGCGTACAAGGATTCCCGCGGCGCGTACGTCAATATGCACGATATCGATTTTTCAGGCGATCAGCCCAAACACAAAACTACCGGCGAGGCTCTGGTCGAGTCGGTGGAAAAAATGTCCAAATCGCTGGGTAACGTGATCAACCCGGACGAAGTTGTCGGCCAGTACGGCGCGGACACACTGCGATTGTACGAAATGTCGATGGGGCCGCTGGAGGCGACCAAACCGTGGAACACACGCGACGTCGCCGGCGTGCATCGATTCCTCAATCGCGTCTGGCGTATGATCGTCGACTGCGATACCGGCGAGTTGAATTCGTCAATTAAAAACACCGAGCCGGGCGAAGAGGAACTGCGACTGCTTCACAAGACCATCAAAAAAGTCAGCGGCGATATCGAAACGATGAGTTTCAACACAGCTATTTCCACAATGATCATTTTTGTCAATGAGATGCTCAGCCGGCCTGAAAAATCGCGATCGACGATAGAAAAATTTCTTCTGATTCTGTCGCCGTTCGCTCCGCACATCTGCGAGGAACTCTGGCAGAAGCTCGGACATCCCAAGTCGCTGGCTTATGAACCCTGGCCGACGTACGACGAAGCCCTGGCCCAGGATGCGACCATCGAGGTGCCCGTTCAGGTAAACGGTAAAATCCGCAGCAGGCTCATCGTGGCTCCGGATATCAGCGAAGAGTCGCTCAAACAACTGGCCCTGGCAGACGATCGCGTCCGCGAAGCCGTCGGCGATAAGCAGGTTCGAAAAGTAATCGTTGCCAAAAAACGTCTGGTCAATCTTGTGGTCGGCTAATCATGACAGTTATCGATTTGAGAAATATTTCATTCGTCCGCGGTGAGAAGAAAATTTTAAATGATATTTCCTGGTCCCTCGCATCAGGACATCACTGGGCGTTGGTGGGCGCCAACGGCGCGGGCAAGACCACGCTGCTCAAGATCATCACGGGTTACGAGTGGCCCACCGAGGGTACGGTTCAGGTGCTGGGCGAAACGTTCGGCGAGTGCAATCTGCCGAAACTGCGAAAAAAAGTCGGCTGGGTCAGTTCGTCGCTGGAAAACGACGTGCCAGAATCCGACACGGCTGTAGAAATCGTCGCCTCCGGCCTCGAGGCTTCGTTTGGCTTGTACCGCGAATATAACCTAGACGAATTTCAGAAAGCAAAGGAGGCTCTCTCGCTCCTCGGGGGGGATGGCTTCGCCGATCTGTCGTACAGGAAATTGTCGCAGGGCGAACGTCAGCGGGTGCTGATCGCCCGCGCTCTGATCAACCAGCCGATGCTGCTGGTTCTGGACGAACCGTGTTCGGGACTGGATCCGTCGGCACGGGAATTGTTTTTAAACGACCTGGCCCGCCTGGCTCGACAGAAGCAATGCCCAACCATGATCCTGGTAACACATCATATCGAGGAAATCGGCGCGTGGATCAAACACGTACTGGTGATCAAGTCGGGTAAAATCTTACGCACGGGCCAAACCGAAGAAGTTCTCACCGACCGAATTCTTTCCCAGGCCTTCGATCGCACCTGCATCGTGGAAAACCATGGCGATCGTTATTATCTGCGGCTGGTGAACTGACCGAAATCATTTCGATTACTTTTTGGGGAAAAATTCATCGTACAGCGCCTTGACCGCCTGCTCTACATCTTTGGCCTTGCAGCCGAACATCATGCTTACCTCGGACGATCCCTGGTTGATCATTTCCAGGTTCACATTAGCCTTGGCCAGCGCGGAGGTGGCGCGTGAAGCGACACCGATCGTTCGATGCATCCCTTCGCCGACCAGCATGATCAGGGCCAGGCCCCGCTCGACGCTGACATCTTCAGCCTTGAGTTCGCTGCGGATTCGCTCTATCACGCGAGCCTCTTTTTCCTTCGTGAAAGGCTTTTCGCTCAAAACGATCGAAATATTATCGATACCCGAAGGGGCATGTTCATAGGACAGATGCTCCGTTTCAAGGATTTCCATCAGCCGGCGGCCAAAGCCGACTTCTCGGTTCATAAGGTATTTGCTGATGTAAATCGTACAAAACCCTTTGTCGCTTGCGATGCCGACCACCGGACCGTTTTTGACGATCGTTCTGCTGGGAACGATCCAGGTGCCTGGTGCGGCAGGATTGCCGGTATTTTTGATATTGACGGGAATACCGGCATAAAAGACCGGCGCCAGGGCCTCAGCGTGAAAAACGCTGAAACCGGCATAGGACAATTCACGCATCTCGCGATAGGTCAGTTCGGCAATCGGCTGGGGATTGGAAACGATGGTCGGATTGGCTGCAAATACGGAATCGACGTCTGTGAAGTTTTCATACACGTCTGCTCCCACCGCCGCCGCCACGATCGAGCCGGTAATGTCCGACCCGCCGCGGGGAAACGTGACCAGCGATCCGCTCGGAGAATATCCAAAAAAGCCCGGAAAAACCGTTATACCCGGTGCGTTGCGAAGACCCTTGAGATTTTTATACGATTCCGGCAGAACCTGGGCGTTGCCCGCCTCATCGCTTAACAGCAAACCCGCGTCTTTCGGATTGACGTAATGGGCATCAAAACCCTGTTTCTGGAGATATTGCGCTACCAGTTTGGCAGAGTAATCTTCTCCCGCCGCCTTGAGCAAATCGAGGAACTTTTCCCGCGTATCCGCCTTGGTCGTTAATCGCCTGCGAAGATCGTCCAGAATATGATCGACTGTACCGGCAGGCAACTTCAGTTCATCTGCGATTTCGCGGAATCGATCCACGATCATCTTGCATTCCATTTCCGCAGAACCGTTCTTGAGATGATTTTCCGCGCAGGAAATTAAAAGATCCGTGACCTTGATGTCGTTTTTGCTCCGCTTGCCCGGAGCCGACACCACGACAATCCGCCGCTGCGGATCCGACGTGACGATCTCGCAAACCTTTTTGATCATCGCTCCCGTCGCAAGTGAAGTCCCGCCGAATTTGCAGACTTTCAATCGTTGGCCACTTTCTTTCGCGTCTTTCATATGTATCCTTCGCTAAAAACTCAAAAAAGGGCCCAAGCGCAAACTCAGCTCTTGGACCCATGCCGTCCCAATTTATTTAATTTTATCCTGCCTGTCAAGAGAATGCACAGTTTTCGTGATTGATCTTGAAATGACCACAGGATATCATAACGTTATGATGACTAGATATGAAACCGTAGCTCAGGAAATCCGAAAACTGATCCACACCGGCCATTGGAAGCCGGGCGATCGCATTCCGCCCGAGCCCCAACTGTGTCAGCAATTCCAGGTCTCCCGCACTACGATTCGACAGGCTGTGCAGATTTTGAGTTTAGAAGGCCTGTTGATCTGCCGACAGGGTCTGGGAACTTTCGTTCTCAAACCCGAAACCGCCCGCAAACCTCTGGGCTTATCGGACTTCACCAGCCAGATCATTCGAGGCCAGCTCCGCATCCAGCGGGAGGTGCTCGTCAACCGCGTAGTCTCCGCCGATGAGGAGCTAACACGAATGCTGAAAATTCCGCCTGGAACGCCGGTCCGAATCGTCGATCGACTAGACCGGCTTGAAGATCAGCCATTATCTACGGATCGATGCATCATTCCCATCTCATGGGTCGACAAGCTGACCGATATGGATTTCGCAAGTCCATTGTTTTCCGTTCGCTGGGAGCAGAAACAGAATCTGGTAATCGACCATATCGATCAAAGCCTCCACACCGAAGCGCCAACGTCCGATGACTGCCGATATCTCGGCATTCGACCTGAAACCTGGATGCTGATCCTGAGCGAATTGTACTTTATTGCTGATGGCCGAATCGTCGGTTTGATCATCTCACGCTATCGCGGGGATACCTGCAAGCTTACCACAAGACTCTCTCGCTCGCAAATGGCCTTCGAGGAAAAAGCCGCTTTCACTTTGGGCGAATAATACCAGGCCCGGGCCACATTCATCCATTAAGTAAAACCAAATCGAAATTGGTACAAATCTTGAAATCTCGGTGGAGTGGTTCCCCCCAGATCACCACCCCACCGGACCCATTCGTTTAGAATCGGCATCCAGCTCTCGGTCGGGAAGGAAATGAACACAACGTTTATCTTTACTCTTTTTCTTGCTGTTGTAGAGATAAAACCGAAAGCCGAATGCCAGGGAAAATTATCACCCATGCCGGTGACAGGTGTATGACACAGCATCATAAAATTTTTTACTGAAATTCGATCGTCTGCTGTCCCGGACGAACAAATATCCGGTTTTTGCTGATGGCTCGGCCAAGTCGGTGCAGATACTGGTCCCTCGGAATCGTTGTGGCGCCGAAGCGAATCAGATGTGAGGTCAGATATTGTATATCGAGCAGATCGAATTTCTGCTCGGTGAGCTGACGAACCAGTGCAGCCAGGGCGACCTTGGATGCGTTGGTTTTCGTATGAAACATGGACTCGCCGAAAAACGCTCCCCCGATGGCCACTCCATACAGCCCGCCCGCCAGTTCCGTTCCGAACCAGACTTCGACACTGTGGCCGAAACCTTCCTTAAACAGCGAGCAATAACAGTCGATGATCCGACTGGTAATCCATGTCGAATCCCGTTCGCTGCAGGCACGAATGACTTTCTCGAACGCCTGGTCCACCGTCACGCGAAATCGGCCGGAGCGAAGTATGGGACGAAGAGTGCCGGGAATGTGAAATTTGTTCAATTCGATAATCGCCCGCGGATTGGGGCTGTACCAGTCGATACGTCCAGTATGCGGATCACCCATGGGGAAAATACCGCTGACATAACCCAATAGAATCACCTGCGGGTTCAATCGCCCCGTTTGGATCGCATCGATCAACTGATTTTCATCCAGATCATTCCAATCCACTGCGCATTACTGCCGAAAACGAGAAATTAACCAGAAAATCAATGTGATGACAGCCGATATGATCAGACAGGTCGCCAGGGGAAAGGCAAATGTAAAATTGTCCCGGCGAATGACGATATCGCCCGGCAGTCGGCCTAGCGGCGTCTTGCCGACGAGAATCAGCACAATCCCCACCACGATCGCAATCGCGCCCATCAAAATCAATAATCGGCCGATCTCATTCATTTTGCAATTTTACACGTTGCACTGTTGACTGAAACGACATGTCGCGAACTGTAAACAACGACAGGGCAGAGCGTTTTGAACCCTGCCCTGTCATACAATCACTTCGAGGTTTTACTTCTTCGCCGGTTGAGTCGACTGGGTCGTCGCTGCCTCCGGAGCTTGTCCGCCGCCGAGGGCCTGCTGAGCAGCCTTTCGCTGGGCTTCGGTCGGAATCGCGTTGAGACGCGTGCCGAGTTCGTTATACATATCCAGCAGCGGCTTGTTGAGCTGATCGAGTTTCGTCTGCCATTTCTTCAGTTCCTGCTGCTGATCCGGCTGGGTCGCGGGAACCTGTTTGAGCTTTTCGAGCATCGCCGTCACTTCGGCAAATTCGCCGCTGTGATCGTCCCGATACGCCTTTGCCTTCGCCCGCATATCGTTGAGCATGGAATAGGCCATTGTGATCTGACCCTGATCGAGCTGGAAGGCGTCGATAAACAGCTTGACGAACTCTTCCCACGAATCCGCGGATGTAATATTGACCTTCTCCGGTTTCTTCTGAACACGGGTCTGCGCCCGTTTCGATCGATTGCTCAGGAACTCGCCCGGGGTATATTCACCGTTTTTCCACCGAGTCAGTTTTTCCTGCGTCTGGGCAGCGTCCTGTTGCATTCTTTCCATGTCCTTAGTGTGCTTGGCCTTTTGCTGATCGTCGAGAATATTGTGGAATTTTGCATTTTCGGAAACGATTAAATCCGTCGCTTCCTTGTAGATCGGCTGAAGCTTTTTCGCCAGCTCCTTGACCTGTTGCGGCGATGGATCCTGGCCCGCGACTACCTTCATTCGCATCTCCTGCATCTGCGGAACCAGAACTACCAGATCGTTATAATGCTTGTTGACAAACTCCAAGGTATTTTTCTCCAGCATCTGCTGGGCAACAGCGGCCTGCTCCGGACGCAAATCGTACCGACGAGCCACCTGCCGGGAAATAATGCTGATCATCGCCTTCATCGTATCTTGCTGCAGAAGGGGCGGAGTCTGAGCAGATGTATTCTGATTGTTACTGTCCGC
>CAYMXC010000110.1:5126-8487 GCA_964394135.1 uncultured Phycisphaerae bacterium | reverse complement strand
ATTCAAGGTTTCCGGACGACTCAGAATATATGATGTGAAATGTCGAATGAAAAATTCCCCCTGATTAAAAAGGGATTGTGCCGTTTGGTGTGTTTAAATGAAGGTGACGGTCATGGTAGCACAAAAAATATTTATCATATTGGTGAGTTTATTTTTTGTATATTTGCTTATATGGAGGAAAATATGACGACTTATGAAAATGCCCCGGGTTAAAAAAGGTTTAAAAGAAAGCGAGAAATATCATGCAGGAAGAAATACAACAGATCAATAGCGTACTCGTGGCCACGGTCGGGACAGGCGGCGAAAATAATCCCGTCTGGGAAGCGATCGCCTACTCGGTGAATCATCATCGCCCGGATTTTGTCTGCTGGCTCTGTTCGGCCAAGACTGCGAACGATACGCTGCCAAAGGTTCGTGAACTTTTGAATGGGACTTTGGCACCTGAGGCCCAGGAAACGCATATTTCCGACGATCCGGATCATATCCAGCGTCTTTTTCTGGAGTATCTGGAAGTGTTCGACCGCATTCGCAGTAGCTGGCCGGAGAGTAAAATCGTGGCAGACTTTACCAGCGGAACCAAAGCAATGTCGGCGGCCCTGAGCATGGCGGCAACGGCAAGGCAAGTGAAGGCACTGGCATACCTGACCGGTCTGCGCGACGCGAGCGGCCGGGCGACGGTGACAACGCAGGCTATTTCCTTCGAGCCGGCTCAGATCTATGCGCAGGGTATGCTGGACCGGGCAATGGATTATTTCAACCGGAAGGAATATCAGACCGCGAAGATCCTGGCGGAACAGGTGAGGTGTGGTCTTCGATTGGAGAACCCCGAACTTAGCCAAAAGGCTTTTCTGATTGAAGGCCTGGCAAAGATATATAAGAGGTGGGATTTGTTTTCGTACAAAAAGGCGAGGAAAAAGCTGCTGACGATCGCTCGTCAGCCCGAATGGACTCAGGATGTTCGGGCGAAACTGGAAGCAAATCTGTCGTTTCTGGATGTATGCGTCGAGGGCAGACAGGACGCTGATGGCCGGAGTATTGAAGCGAAATGGACGCCGGAACGATTGCTGGATTTGTATCTGAACGCCAAACGTCGTTTCGAGATGGGCGAGTATGACGATTGCGTATCTCGATGCTATCGGTTGATGGAATACATCGCCCAGCAACTGCTGCACCTCTCGTATGGGATCGAGACGGGCTCTGTGCCGGTGGAGACACTGAAGAATCCGCAGGCAAAAGAGCTGTTAGATAAAAATGGTAAAATAGGTTTAACAGGAGCTTATCGGTTGTTGGAACTGGAGTTCGACGATGATTTGGGCAAAGCCTTTCGTCAGGCCTATTGCGGTAATGGTACGTGGGAAAACCCCAAGGGTTCACTGGCTGGTGGATTGGGTAGCCGGAATCAGTCGCTACTAGCCCATGGTTATGAGCCGGTATCGGAGAAAGCATCCAGAGCAATTCTGGAGACAATAAAAGAATGGCTGATCCGATGGATACCTGAATTTAATGAACTGGCAGCTTCGGCGGAGTTTGTACAAATAAATTATCAAAGTTTTGGTACCACCAGCATTCAGTGCCGCCAAGTGAGTGCAGATAAAACGAGTTAGCGGAAAAAATAACCATTTTACGACGTTTTCAATTACCCACAAATCGTGACCATTCTATGAAGTATTTTTTCATTTCGCGGTGATGCGAAGCGTAGAAGGTCACATAATTTTGTATTTTATTTTTTAAAAATATATTTTTGACAAGCAACATTTTCGATATTAATCTGCTATATAGCAGATTATGATTCTGCTATGGCAGATATTTCTTAAATGAAGCAGATAACTAACACTAAAACACGATATTCCCGGATCAAGTCGGCGATTCAGAAGCAGTTTTTCTCAGGATCGCTGAAGGTAGGTGACCGCTTGCCCTCCGAACGCGAGATGGCGAAGGCATTTAAAACCTCTTGTCTGACCGTCAGCCGGGTGCTGGACGATTTCGTTCGGGAAGGAGTGCTTTCCCGCGAGCCTCGACGCGGAACATTTATCCGCAGCATTCCATATGATCGCGCCGGCAAGATTTCGATCGGCGTCATTCTGCTGACGCCTCAATATCCGGAAAACCAGGAAACGGCTGTGGCGATTTTGCAGTTTGCCAAAGAACAGAATGTGATGGCGACACTGATGGCTCCTGGCGATTCGCTCGGGCTGGTGGCTGACTATGTAGGTCAGCTATGTCGCAATGGTTGTCAGGGTATTCTGGCAGGGGCGGCTTACGATGAAGCGATGGTCGGAATAATTCGTGACGCGATGCCGATGAGTGTGCCCCTGGTTTTGTTTCGAGCGGATCCAAAATTGAAGGCAAATCAGGTCTTTGTCTCTGAAGAGAAGGGTGGATATGCCGGAACACGGGCGCTGATCGAGCAGGGGCATAGGCGGATCATGATGCTGTCGGGCGAAAATCTTTTCGAACAGCGTGCCTGTGGCTATCGGCGGGCGTTATCGGAATCGGGATTACCGGTCTATGAGCATTATGTTCGCAAAACGGACGGGACGATGGCAAGCGGGTTTGAAGCAATGTCCGCCGCATTGATCGGCCGGCGTGAATACACTGCGGTTTTTTGTCACAACGATTTTGTGGCGATGGGTGCGATCGAAGCGATTCGCCGGGCTGGATTGCGAGTTCCAGAGGATATTTCTGTAATGGGGTTCGACGAACTGGCCCCTTCCGGCAGCCGAGGTATGGGACTCAGCACGGTTTCCATGAGAAAAATTGAAATCGCCCGGCATGCGCTGGCATTAATGCTGGATTTGATTCGAAAAGGGGATAATCGCCAAAGCCCTCAAAAAATCGAATTTGAGCCGAAAGTAATCTTTGGAGAGACTACCTCTGCTCTTTCCTTAAAGAAATAACTGATAAAACGCAGAGAAGTTATCGAATGAATAAGGATGATATTGTTATGAATGAAAGTATGTATATTATTCGCTACGCACTGGTTCCGGAAGAGCCGAAGCAGCAACGGCTCGATGCGCTGATGCAATTTTGCGAACAGGGTAAAATCGACGAGGTGATGTTTTTTATCATGCCCGAGGAATACAATCGAGGGCAGTATCGTCCGGCGGATTACGAACCGTGGTTGGAGTTTGCTGTTCAAGCCAAAGCGATGGTCGAACGCCGTGGGTTGAAAACCAGTTTGAATCCCTGGTTTACGCTCTTGCATTGCGACCGTGGCCGTCGCAGCGAAGATTTAAAATATCGGCGGATGGTGCTGGACACAGGCTATGAATGTCTTTCAGTAGGCTGTCCGTTATGTGAGGACTGGCAGAAAATATTTTGTGATACATTTCAACGTTTTGCTGAGGCCGGTTTCAAGCGA
>CAYMXC010000110.1:0-5116 GCA_964394135.1 uncultured Phycisphaerae bacterium | reverse complement strand
GCTGGAGGATGATTTTCGATTTCATAATCACAATTCACTGATGGGATGGGGCGGCTGTTTCTGCGATGAGCATCTTCGCGTATTGAAATCACTGGGTTGCAAAGCTAAAACTCGCGAAGAGCTTGTGCAAAATTTGAATGCCGAAGGCCTCGTTCATCCGGACCGAAAAATCTGGCTGGACTTGAATGCCCAAACCTATGTTGATCTGGCTCGGAAAATCCGGAAGCGAATGGATGCAATAGATCCACAGATCGCGTTGGGACTGATGACGAGCAATATGATATCCCATACGATCGAAGGCCGAAATTGGTCGGAGCTGATCGAAGCACTGGGTGGGCCCCAGCGGGCGATGGTGCGTCCTCATGCGTGCAGTTATAACGAGGTTTGCCATACAGGATTTTTCTGGACGTTTGGAAATCTGTCGGAAACGTTAAATGTTTTGCCGGCGGGCATGAAGACGTTTTTTGAGATTGAAAACGCCCCCATGTCGCGTTTTGCCAAGTCGAATCAGCAGACTCGCATGCAAATGGCAACGGTGATCGATGGTGGATGTAATGGTGTAACGCTGGACGTACTGGACTTTCTGGGCACAGGGCCTGCCTCTGAGCCTGCGATGGCGTCAATGCTGGCGGCCACAAAAGAAAAGCTTTTGACTCTTCGTACGATGATCGCAGAAAGCCGGCAAATTGGGATTCAGTCGATTTTGCCTATCACCACGGCGTATACGGCGCCGGGCAAAGGAAAAAGCTCTATCCACGGCCTGCCAACGGTGAATTATGGGTGGTCGATTTATCTCGGCGGATTTGGCTATCCTTGTATAAATCAACCGATGCTGCAGGCGACACAGCCGAAGCAGATTTACGCACTCGCCGGCGACCCTGTCTGGGCGATTTCTGATGCGGAATTGCGAAATCTCCTGCAGGCGAATTTCGTGCTCCTGGATGCCGAAGCGGCTCGAATTATTGTTGAACGTAATTTCGGGGAATTGATCGGCATCGCCGGCATCAAACACCATGAGCGTGAAACAAGCACGTACAGCTTCGAAGAATCGCTCGATGGCGACGCTAAAAATAAAATGCCGCAACGGGCCTCGGTTAATATGACCGAAAAGAATGCCTTCGTGCAAATTTATGATTTAATGACATCGGCACAGGCCCGCACGGTGATCAAGGATTGCTATAATAACCCGCTGGGAGCCGGATCTGTGACGTACAGAAATGCAACAGGCGGCAGGGGATTGATTTTGCCATATCGGCTGCCGTGTGAATTTCTGCCGCATGTCTGGGCTCGCAAGTACTGGCTTGATCGCTGGCTTGAGGAATTGGCCGGCGGAGTTACTCTTCCGTTTCTCGCAGACGCGCCGTGGGTTCATCTTTCTGCTCGCATTGGGCCCAGGCAAAAAACTCTGTTTATGGCTAACCAGATGTTTGAAATTTATGATCGGCTGAATCTGTATCTTCCGGATGATTTCGCCAGTACCGATTGGAAAATAGAGATACATAGCCGTGATAAAAAGGGACGCGTGTTTGTTGACGACGGTCGAATGACGGTCGAAACGGAATTGGCCGGCAACGATTGGTTATTGCTGGTCGGGAGATGAACGTTTTTGAAATTTAAAGGACGAATTTAAAAATAAAGACAATGCTGGCGGCGGTGTTGCATGACTTTAACGATTTACATCTGGAGCAGGTGCCTGTGCCGGTGACCCGTGAACCGGACGAGGTGTTTGTTCAAATCAAGGCGTATGGGATTTGCGCGACGGATTACAAGGCTATTAAGGGTATACGAAAAAATTTAACTTTTCCATTCATCGCTGGCCATGAGCCCAGCGGCATCGTGACCGAAATCGGGTCGGCGGTGAAATACTTCAAGGTCGGCGATGAGGTGATTTGCCAGCCGTCGGGATATTGCGGCTTCTGCAATCATTGCCGTGTCGGTAATACGCACTACTGCGAACATGCCTTCACCACCGGCGGCGACGGACCGATTGGTCTGCTCGTGCTGATGCTGATGGTTCTTCGCAACATAAAAGATATCACCCTTATTGGCGGCAGATCCTCTCGGCTCGAACGGGCGAGGGACTTCGGTGCAGCCAAGACTATTAACTATCACAAAAACGCCGGATCGCTGCCGAGAAAATATTTTTCAACGATCGTTGACGCCAGCGGATCGACCTCGGCTCTGGAAACCGCATTTGACGTGATAAAACAGTGCGGAAAAATTCTGCTTTTGGGTGATTATAAAACAGCACACGCGGATTTTGCGTGGAATCAGGTTTTGCATCGTGAAATTTCTTGATAGGCAGCAATGCAAGCAGTGAAGCGTGGCCAGAAGCGACGAAGCTGGCGGTTGAGGGAAAACTGCCCTTGGAAAAACTGATTACACATAGAATTCCCGCCGTCGAATTTGTTCGGGGGATCGAACTCATGCGGAGCCGTAGCAATGATGTAATCAAAGTAGTCATGGAATGGTAGTCTACAGTGGCGGCAGCACTTTTCTTGGCCGCCTAATCCTTCAGCAGCGAAAGGATTTCCGTCCGCGACGCCAGATTCGTCTTGAAAATTCCGCGAAGGGCCGACGTAATCATTTGTGACCCCGGCTTCTTTACGCCTCGGATCGTCATGCACGTATGCTGAGCGATCATGATCACCGCCACACCCTTGGGTTTCAGATATTCCATCAAAAGGTCCGCCACCTGTGTCGTCAATCGTTCCTGAACTTGCAACCGATGCGAGAGTGATTCCACCAGCCTAGCCAATTTGGAAACTCCGACAATCTTCCCGTCGGGCAGATATGCAATGTGCGCCTTGCCGACGAACGGCATGATGTGATGCTCGCACATCGAATGAAAAGGAATATCGCGTAGAATCACGATTTCATCATATCGTTCCGTGAAAAATGTCTGAAGATGACGTGCCGGATTTTCGTGCGTACCCGCAAAAAGCTCGGCGAACATGGACGCCACCCGGCTCGGAGTTCGTTTTAAACCTTCGCGGTTCGGATCGTCGCCGATCGCCTCCAGAATTTCCCGAATGGCCTTTTCAATCCGCGACTTATCGATCTTGCTTTTGCCCGAACTGTCTATTTCCGATTTATTTTCTTCCATAATACACCTATCTTCGTCGGTCATCTCGCCGGCCTATGTCGGCTGGAATCTTTTTTATTACTTGCTCGGCGGAATAATTCGCAATGCCAGCTCTGTCAATTGCTGCTCCGATACTTCCGTCGGCGCCGCTGTCATCAAACACTGTGCACGCTGCGTCTTCGGAAACGCGATTACGTCCCGAATGGTTCCGAATCCCAGCAAAAGCATAATTAGCCGATCAACACCCAGCGCGATGCCTCCGTGCGGCGGTGCGCCGAATTTGAGCGCATCCAGCAGGAAGCCAAACTTGATCCGCTGCTGCTCCGGGCCGATCTCCATCAGTTCGAAAACTTTTTCCTGAACATCCTGACGGTGGATACGGATGCTCCCGCCGCCGATTTCGATCCCGTTCAAAATAATGTCATACGCCTTGGCCTTGGCTGATAGGGGGTCGGTGCTCAGTTTTTCCACATCTTCATCCAGCGGACTGGTGAACGGATGGTGAACCGCGATGTAACGCTTTTCCTGTTCGTCGTATTCGAACATCGGGAATCCAGTCACCCACAGCAGATTGTATTTGTTCGGATCGATCAGATTCAAATCCGCTCCAAGTTTCAGACGCAATGCCGCCATTGCTGCGTTCGCGTTCGCCGGCTTATCCGCAATCGCCAGAATCAAATCACCGTCGCCGGCCCCAGTCAACTCCATGATCTTTTTCTGTAGATCGGCATTGAAAAATTTTGCGATCGTTCCTGTCAACGCCGAGCCTTCCACACGGAACCATGCCAGGCCTTTAGTCCCGAAATCGTTCTGCAGCCATTTGTCCAGTCCATCGATCGTCGCCCTCGAAACCTTGGCCGATCCGCCCGGTACCGCCAGTGCCTTGACGATTCCTTTGCCGGCCACTACCTGCTTGAATACTTTGAATTCGCTCGCTGCCGCCACTTCACTCAGGTTCGCCAGCAGCATCCCGAACCGCGTATCAGGACGGTCGATCCCGTATTTCTCCAGCGCCTCCGTATAATCGATCCGCGGGAACGGACGCGGAACGTCTACTCCCTTGAATTGTTTCATGATCCGAACCAGAAGCCCCTCGATGATGTCCATGATATTTTCCGGTTGAATGAACGACATCTCCACGTCCAATTGCGTGAATTCCGGCTGACGGTCTGCACGCGAATCTTCGTCCCGGAAACACCGAACGATTTGAACGTATTTGTCCAGCCCCGCCACCATCAGCAATTGTTTGAAAAGCTGAGGCGATTGCGGCAGGGCAAAGAAACAACCCGGCTGAAGCCTAGCCGGAACTAGAAAATCCCGCGCGCCTTCAGGTGTCGATTTGGTCAGAATCGGCGTTTCCACCTCGATGAACCCCTGTTCGTCGAAATAATCCCGCATCAGCTTGCACAGCCGATGCCGAGCAATCAAGCCTTCCTGCATCTTCGGCCGACGAAGGTCAAGATATCGATATTTCAGTCGAATATCCTCGCCAACATCCACCACGTCCTTTATCATAAATGGCGGCGTCTGCGATTTATTGAGAATTTCCACGTCGCTTGCCAACACTTCGATTTCTCCTGTCGGCAGCTTCGGATTGATCATTCCTTCAGGCCGAGGCCGAACCTTTCCGGTCGTCACCAGCACGTCCTCGCAGCGCAGCGTATCAGCCAGATCGTGTGCAGCCTTGTTGACATCCGGGTCGAAAACGATCTGAGTCAATCCGTCCCGATCCCGCAGGTCGATAAAAATAATCCCACCGTGATCGCGATAAGATTGTACCCAACCGCAAAGTAAAACTTCTTTTCCTACATCGCTTGCCCGCAACTGCCCACAACTGTGAGTTCGCTTGTTATATGCCAATGCCACTGCCTGTTACCTCCAAACCGCTAAATTCCATAAAACATTTAATTTTATCTAATCTGCACCTCTGTATCCACCCCAAAATTGGTATATCTGCGCGCAATAGTTGAAACAAAAGCAGTACGCATCCATTTTTTTCTCGGCAGCACATTTTCTGATGATACAAAAGAT
>CAYMXC010000109.1:0-8495 GCA_964394135.1 uncultured Phycisphaerae bacterium | reverse complement strand
CTTTTTATTTTTTTATTTTAAAGATTACGCTTTTTAAAATATACCACCTCTTCCGTCTTTGGCAACAGTCCCCTTCGCGGGAATGACAGGGAAAAAGAGGATGAAGATAGAATGAGGGGATGACGGGAAATTGGGGTCTGCCGGGAGAATCAGTCATACCTGAGGATATGTTCTAATAGCAATTGGCGGTTAGAAATTGCACGCGGGGTTCGATTCTGGTATGTTCAGGGGAAAAGAAATGGAGAACAGGGCCATGCGGATAGATCGAATTTTCGTTATTGTTTTGAGCTGCCTGGTTGGCGGTTTGGCGTGTCAATCTTCGGAGTTTAACTGGCGAACCTTCCGGTTCGAACAGGTTGGGCCTCGGAATCGGCCGTTGATTACCGCGGAGACGGAAGATGATGTCGATATGGGCCAGATTCCGCCGCCGGCACAGAAATCTGCGCCGAACCTGAAGCCCAGCCGGCAGAGTGCACTGGAAAAGGGGGAGCTTTTTAGATTGTATCTTGGTGACGAATCGGCTCAGCCGATGGTTCCCAGCGAGGATTTTTACCTTGTTCGAAATGCGCCTCTGGACAAACTGGCGGAATTACTGGTTTTGCTGTATCCTGGTGAGGGTCCCGGGGGCAATCCTAACAAACGGATTGTCATCTATAAGAATGAACAGGTTTGGGAGCAGGCGAGGACTTTTGCGCCTCGACTGGACGCAGCGGCTGAGATTGTGGGAGGGGAATCGTCGGACTGGGCGCAAGCACTGAGTCTGCTTTACCGTTCGGAATATCCGCGTAAGTTGGATGCGACGACGCGCGACAAGGTCATTTCGCTTTTTAATCAGGTGATCGAGGATACGTCGGAGGACGCGGGGGTCCGGTGGGCGGCGGTTGTTCTTTCTTCGATGCTACATGTTCGATTTGAGCCGAGGGACTATTCTGCCGCGGAGGCGGTGCTGGGTGAGGGTGAGAATTTCATCCGCGGCACCGACTATCGGGCCATGGTTATGCGCTATCATCATCTGCGTCTTTTGCTGGCACGGGGTCAAAAGCTTACCGCTCGCAAGCAGGCGATGGACGCAATGAATTACTTTCAGAATTGGCAGAATACGGACTGTTACGATCTGATCCGGATGATCGGCCAGGAGACCGCCAAATAACATAACGTCCGCAGTGAGTGACTAAAATTTCTGGCGGTGTCTTTTTCCCTGTCATTTCCGCTCAGGGGGGAATCCAGAGAAAGATGTTGCGTCGGGACGCACCCTACCGCAGAAAGAGAAGATGGATTGCCGCATGCGCGGGAATGCCATTGGTGGGAATGGTGTTTTGATGCTGCCGGAGAATTCTGGCAGACATTTTAAGGTTGCAAAAGGTCATAATTCTTTGCCACACAATGCTCCTTCGACTATAATTGCCGTAATGTTTTTGAATGCGTGAGGAGAAGCGTAATGGATTTGTTTCAGTTTAAGGACAATGAGTTGTTTTGCGAACAGGTAGCAGTGGCGGAAATCGTTCGTCAGGTCGGTACGCCCTGTTATATTTATTCGGCTCAGACGTTCGTGGATCATTATAAGAAGATCGCCGCGGCCTTTGCCGAACTCGATCCGCTGATCTGTTATTCGATCAAGTGCAACAGCAATCTGCACATTTGCCGGCTTCTGGCGGGCGTGGGTGCTGGGTTTGACGTTGTATCGGGCGGCGAACTGTATCGCGCGATCCAGGCGGGCGGGGATCCTGCCCGGATGGTTTATGCCGGCGTTGGGAAAACCGATCAGGAGATCAATCAGGCCCTGGATGTGGGTCTTGGAGTGTTCAATATCGAATCTGTTCCGGAGCTGGAAAATCTTCAGCGGATCACCGCGGAGCGGAAGATCGTTTCCCGCGGCGCACTTCGCATTAATCCGGACATTGATCCCAAGACGCACCGTCATACCGCCACGGGGAAAAAGCATTCCAAGTTCGGTGTCGATATTGCGCAGGCGGAAGATATCGTGAAGAAGTACGCGAGGCATGATTATTTACAGCTTACGGGTTTACATTTGCACATCGGCTCGCCGATCAATTCCACCGAGCCGTATATTGAAGCGATTGAAAAAGTTCTTCGGTTGATCGATTCTCTTCGCAAACAAGGTTACACGATCGACACTCTGGACATGGGCGGCGGATTCGGAGCCGATTACATCAGCGAGCAGGCGCCGTTGAGCGAGGTTTACGCATCGGCGATCATTCCGCTACTGCGTAACAGCGGATTGAAGATCATCATGGAGCCTGGGCGTTCGATAGCCGCCAACAGCGGGATTCTGGTGACCAAGGTGCTTTACGTCAAGGAGTCGCTGGAGAAGTCTTTTGCGATTGTTGATGCTGGGATGAACGATTTGATTCGTCCGGTGTTGTATGACGCGTTTCATTTCATCTGGCCGACGCGAGTTAGTTCGGGAATGGTTCCTGCGGGTCGGTCGGAATCACCGGATATAGCTGGTTTGAGGGCATATGATGTTGTCGGGCCGATTTGCGAGTCGGGCGACTGTTTTGCCAAGGCGCGCAAGCTGCCCGAATTGCACCGCGGCGATCTGCTGGCGATTTATACGGCTGGGGCTTATGGATTTTCGATGTCGAGCCAATATAATTCGCGCCCTCGGGCTTCTGAAGTACTGGTTCAGGGTCAATTGTCGCGGTTAATTCGGCGGCGTGAGACTTATCAGGATCTTGTCGAAGCGGAAGTTTTCAATTGACTTTGGTCGGAAAGACGCCGGCGGGTCGTTTTCGCGTCCTATGGTGATCGGCTATCGATTCAGGATCGTATGAGAACATATAGTTATCGAACGAAACGTTGGTTGGTGAAGTTGCGGCATGCCTGGCGGTGGTGGCCTTGGGTTGCATCGGTTGGCGTGCATGTGGCTATGCTCATCGTTTTATCCGCTGTCGTTCTGGTTTCTTACAACACTCATGCGCAGCGGCCCGAGATTGTTCCTGAGGCCCGATTGGGGAAGGTGGGATCTAGTTTGCCTTTGTATCAGAAGCTTCCACCTGAGGCTGGTTTGCCCCCGGAAGATGCGTTAGCCAAAAGTCTTCAAAGCCAGCTCAGCGGGGAGACATCGAATTCAAAATCCGCAGTTTCGGGCAAATCGAGTGTAAGGTCGTCGTTGTCGCCGAATTTTTCAGCCATTGGTATAGCTGCGAGCGGTTTAAGCGATGGAGTGCTCAGCGGCATTTCTCCGGGGTCTGTGAATGTGGCCGGTGGAGGAGTGTCGTCGGCGGTTTTGCCCGGGGGTGATCTTGCGAGATTACAGCCTGCAGCTCCGGTGACTCGATTTTTCACCTCCGGCGGAAATGCCTATAACGTCATTTACCTTGTCGATCAATCACAGAGCATGATCGGTATTTTCGACGCTGTGAAGCGCGAGCTCAATCGCAGTATCAGTGAGCTGCAGCCCATGCAGAGGTTTCACGTTATTGCTTTTACGATTCGTCATATTCTCGAAGGCCCCGCTGGCCAACTGGCCTGGGCTACCGATCGGGAGAAGATCGCATATTGCGATTTTATCGAGAAATTGACTCTTGGTCGTGCGGAAGGCGGAACCAGTCCGCAGATCGCTATCGAGCGAGCGTTGGAACTGCATCCGGATTTGATTTATATTTTGACGGACGGTGATTTTTTCACTAATGACGCCAGCGGCAATCAGATTACGGATCAGATTATCCGCACCGCTCAAAGCGCACGGATCAAAATCAATACGATAAACGTCGGCAGGGAGTCCGGCGGATCGCTTTTGCGAAAGATCGCGGAGCAGACCGGCGGGGTCTACCGTTTTATTTCCGAGGAACAGATCGAATGAGCAATTTCAATCGGCCGATACATACTTACGCATTTGCATTGGCGGATCGGTTTCGGCAGGGCGGTGTTCGGGTTATTTTCTGTTTCATCGCATTATTTTTTGCGGCAACCATTGCGTTTGGCGACACGGTTCATTTGCGTTCCGGCGATTCTTCCGTTCGCGGCGTGACGATCGTTTCATTCAAGCAGGCACAGCTCGAGCTTCTGGATCGTGGGGGCAAGCGACGAACGGTTGATTATGGCGATATTGCACTTATTCGTGTTGACGGTCGGCCCGATCTTAATCGTGCTGAACAGCTTTTTTTGACGCAAAGATTTTCCGATGCGATTTCGGCCTATCAGACGTGTCTGACCAGAAACATACGCAGGGGTTCATGGCTTGAGACCTGGATTCGGGTTCGACTGTTGAATCTTCTGGCTGGACAGGGTCGGATTGAAGAAGCTGCGGATTTGTATGTTGAACTGGCGAGACAGATTCCGGACTGGCTTGTTGGTGTTGCACCCACTGAGAATCAGATCAAAGCGTCGCCGGATCAGTTAGAAAGGGCTGCAAGGCGCATCATTCAGGCTCGCGACGAGCTTACGGATCCCAAGTCGCGAGAGGCATTGGGGAAATTTTATCAGCATCTTGGCAGGCAATGCAAGCCGCTGCCTCCGGCTCGCAGTGTATTGCCGAAGGGGCTCGATGAGAAGGACTTAGAGAAATACGATCAGCCTGGTCCGTGGCTTGATTTGTGGGCGGAGGAAAAGTTGAAGAACAATCAGCCTGAGCCGGTGCTTCGGGTTATCGATCGGCTTTTTCGATCTTCGCTTCGGCGGAATCTTCCTGGAGTTTTTTACTGGCGAGGACGTGCACAACTGGTTTGCCGGGATTTCGATTTTGCGGCATTGAGTTTCCTCCGGGTTGCCGTTGAATTTCCTTCCAGTTCGTACGCACCTTCATCACTGTTTTACGCCGGCAAGGCAGCGAGTCTTGCGGGGCGGAGTTCTTATGCTAAAAAGCTCTGGCGTGAGGTTATCGATACGTACGGTAATTCGAACGATTATCAGGTTATCCAGCTGGTCGAGCAGGCCCGGGATTCTTTGCAGGACAAGGAGTGATTGACTCATGATCAGATTTGTTTTCGTTTTTGTATTCTTTTTTTCATCGGCGATGGCAATGGCGCAGGAGCAACAGCCGGCTGAAAAAGTTTCGCTCAACTATTTTCAGCGGTTTGTTCTTGACGGCGGGTTCATGACGTGGCTCATTCTCATTCCGCTGAGTATCATTACTCTTGCGATTATTCTCGAACACGCCTGGCGGACGCGTTCATCGCAACTTTTGAATCAAGATCTGCTGGATGATATCAGTATTGCCGTTCGGAAGGGGGACATCAAGTCGGCGTGGGATTTAGCTGGGGCGGAGGATACTTTTCTGACTACGGTGGTGCGTCGTGGGTTGAGTGAACTGCCGAACAGTCAGGAGGCGGCTGAGTATGCGATTATCGAGACGGCAGAGGAACAGGCGACGCGGCTTTTCAGTCGGATCGAATATCTCAATATCATCGGGAACGTCGCTCCGATGATCGGGCTGGTCGGGACCGTCTATGGTATTATTCTCGCGTTCAATACTCTGGCCGACGTCGTTCGGCAGGGGGGCGTTACCCGTCCCGATCAGCTTGCGGAGGGGATTTCCATTGCGTTGGTCAATACGTTCTGGGGTCTTCTCATAGCCGTTCCAGCGTTGGCGATGTACGGTTTGTTTCGTAATCGGATTGACGCCGTCGCGGCACAGACCGCCACCAGCGTGATCGAGTTGTGTAAAGACGTCAAGCCTGAAATGGTCGATCAACTGAGGGCCCTTGTCGACCGTGAGGAAAAAATCTGAACATGCCCCGATCTCGTACATTTATTCGAGCAGTACCTTTTGCCGGGCGGATCAATCTCGTGCCGATGATCGATATTGTTTTTCAACTGCTGGTTTTTTTTATGGTCGCGTCGCACCTGGCTACGGCCCAGCATGAACCTGTTAAACTTCCTGAGCCGACCCACTCGCAGGCGAGGGAAAAGCAGCTTGACAATCGTCTTACGCTTAATTTAATTAGCGATCCCGTGAGTGGGCGAATCGTCAAGATCAAGGCCAATTCCAATCTGGTTCGCGATCTTCCGGCGCTGGTTGATCTGCTTTTGCGATATGGTCCACAGCTTCAGACTCATAACGGGACCGTTATAATCCGAGCTGACAAGAATCTTCAATTTGTCGAGATGCAGAAGGTTCTGCAGGCAGTTGCCGACGCGGGTGTTGCATCGGTTCATATTGCCGCTCGGCAGGATCACGATGGAGGCTCGGCGAAATGATGCGGGATCGCGATCGCAAAGAGATGCTGCTTCGGAAGCGTAAGTATCGCTCGCGATTTGTTTTTTCGCTGAATCTTGCGCCCATGATGGACGTAATGTTCAATCTGCTGATATTTTTTCTTGTGGGCACATCTTTTATGATGCCTGAGGGTCTGCTTGAGGCGAAGCTGCCCCGCACGACGGGCATTTCCAGCGATCAGTCGTCTGCTATTCCAGTGGTACCGATCAAAATATTTCTTGAGACGGGTGGTATCGGTAAGCCGACACTCATTCGGGTCAGCACGACATTGCGAACCGATGCTGCATCATTGACTGTGGTGGAGAATTTTGATGAATTGCATACGTTCCTGAAGGAATTACATGGTCGGCCAGGCATAACCGCGGATACTCCCGTCATTATTGCCGCCAAGCCCGCGACCGTCTGGGACCAGGTGGTCAACGCTTACAATGCCGCCCTTCGCGCGCGATACAAAAACATTGTCTTTGCGGGGTATTAATCTCGACTGGTGTTAATTGATTTGTATGATCGGGCCGATCTGGTCCTGGCAGGTTTGTCCGATGGTCATATCGCCCATTGTCATTCTGGCTGCATTCATCGCCAGCGTCGGCAGATTGCAATCGCGGCTTAGATGCAGTTGCACCACCTGGCGAAGATTTTTCGATTGGACTTTTTTCAGCCAATTTGCGGCTTTGACGTTTGAGAGGTGGCCTTGCGGTCCCAGAACACGATTGATCAGATATCGCGGCCTGCCGCTGGATCGTTCCATTTCTTCATCGTGATTGAATTCCAGTGCGATCAGGTGTGCATCGTGCACTTTGGCATTTATATTCGCCAGGGACGCGAAACCACAGTCTGCGACGTAGGCGAAGCGCAGGGCCGAATGGCCGAGTTTGAAATCGAAGATAAAGCCGTGAGTTGCTGGTGCATCGTGCGACAGTGGAATCGGTTCGACCATGAGTTCCGGCAGCATTTCGAAACGTTGCTGTCCGTAATGGCGGACGAGGTTTTTTCCTCTGAGCCACTGATAGCCGTCCCAGGAATTGAGGCAATCACCGTGTTCCGGTCGGCAGATCAGTGCGATGTTGGACTTGTGCATTCGGTTCAGCATGGCGCGCTTGAGATGATCATCGTGGGTGTGGGTTAAAATTACCGCGGAGATATTTTCCAGGCTCGTTCCGCACTGGTGCAGCAATTCGTTGGTTCGCCGCAGGCTGAAGCCCGCGTCGATCAGGAATTTGTATTTTGCAGTTTCCACGAGCGTGCAGTTTCCTCTGGAACCGCTGCCCAGAAAACTGATCTTCAAACTCATCTATGCGCAATCCTTTTTTGAAATTTTTTGTGCAGTAAATAATATGCGGTCTTCGCTGGGCGACTGCAACGTTATTTTTGACTTTCGTTGTTCCAGTCGCGTATAATGCTGACATTTCAGAAATAACGAAAAGAGAGATGAATAGATTACGAATATTATTACTATTCTTATCATTGATCCAAACGTCGTTTCCTGCATATGCCGCCAGTGGTGCTGCTGCCAGTCGGACGGATTATCGTCTGGATCACGAATTTTTCCGTCGCGGGCTGATAGATCGCGGATTTGACGAATGGCTCGGAATTTATGACAAGCAATATCCGCCTGCGAACGATCTGGATTTACTGGCGGAGCAGATCGGCCGGGCCTGGCTCGAGTATCGTCGATGTGACGATTCTGCCAAACGGGCGAAGCTTCTCGATTCGCTTCTCAAGCTGGAGTTCGATCGCGTTGAATCGTATCCCGACCATCCGCTTGCAGCCAATTGGCGTGTGCGGTATGGCGGCGATTTGCTGAATGAAAAGTTGGGGCCGATCGCTTTCGTTCATCTGATCGGTCTGGATCTTCCTGATCGTTACCGGGCCGAATTTCTCAAGGGGCTCGATCAGATCGAAAGTCAGGTTAACGTGGCGAGGAAATTTCTTGATGCGCGTCTAGATCAGTTTGCCCATTTGGACACTGAAGGACTTGCCCAGGTAAATCGCCAGGGGCTTGGCGAACTTTATCAGTCCGCGCGCCTACAGGCGGATTATCTTCGTGGGTGGTGTCTGTATCATCGGGCCCGTTTGTTTGAGGCTGGAAGTTCGGATCAGATCAAGGTTCTTTATCAATTGGAGGATTTGTTGAACTCGCTGGCGGAAGAGGGTTCGGCCAAACTTCTTCGTGCGGCTATGAACCGCATGCTCGGCAAGATTCCACAGGCGTCGTTGGCTCTGGAACAGGCGAGGAAAAGTCTTCCAGGCAGTTATTTGTTGTTTGCTGAAATCGAAGGTGCCCGGTTGGCCTTGGCTGAGAACAAGCCACATA
>CAYMXC010000108.1:0-8533 GCA_964394135.1 uncultured Phycisphaerae bacterium | reverse complement strand
GAAAGAAATTCCAAAATCCGGACAATTATAAAGAAAAACACGATTTCCTTATTGTACAGGAGTGATCTATGAAAAGAAAAGCCTTCACACTCATTGAACTTTTAGTGGTTATCACGATCATTGCCGCACTGATCGCGATCCTCTTGCCAGCCATCGGAATAGCAAAACAACTGGCGAGAAAATCAACTTGCGCAGGCCACTTGCAGCAAATCAACAAGTGTCTCCAGCTCTATGCGGAAGATTACAACGGTCTATATCCCCTGGCCTGGATAGAACAGGCATGGGAGATCGACAGTGACGATCCGGCTATAGGCCGGAAAATGGGCTGGATGCGCAGACTGTATGGTTACGTAAAAGAAAAAAATCTCTATAAATGCCCATCCTTCGCCGAAGCGGGTTATGAATACAACTACTTTCTAGGAACAAGAGCCGCCTATGCCGATCGGCGGCTACGCGGATATACTATCGATCAGTCCCGCTGCCAGGTACGTCAGGACTGGTTTCAATACCCTTCAATCTATGTCCTTGGCGGAGATTGCAATCGTAAACCTTTTTCGCCTCAGGATTGCGATCGGGACGATTATACCCAGGATTGCCTGGGATGGAAGCAAATCGCTTCCGCCCAGCCGGACATCTTCTGGAACCCCTGGCATCGCAACGGCTTGAACGTGATGTTTGCCGACGGTCATGTGAACTGGTATGACCAGTTTGTGAGCAATGCAATGACCTTTGTTTATAACGATTATACAAACTGGACCAATGCACTTCCGGAACCGAAATTTCCGGGAAATATCTGACTCACAGATTCTCATGTAGCGTGAAACAAGGCCCAGACCTTGAATTTGATTCTGTAAACAGTTACATTGTAAACCCAATGGGAAAAACTGATTGGGTTACAACGACACGAGTTCTACAGGCACTTAAGACATCCGACGATACTGTGGTTTGGCGGATGTTCCACAGCCATTTTTACCCCGTCATCGTCAATTTCGGCAAAAAAATGGGACTTATGGACGCCGATGCCGAAGATATCGCACAGGAAACGATGATCGTCTTTTTAAAAGCCTACCGCAAGGGAAATTACGATCGTGAAAAGGGACGCCTGTCAAACTGGCTTTTCGGTGTCGCAAGAAAAGTGATTCTCAACCGACGAAAAAAAATCCCCCAGGAAAAACAAATACCAGATCAGTCCGCGGGAACGCCGTTCTGGAATCTTCTACAAGACGAACAGGGTGCCGCCGTCCAATGCACCTGGGATGACGAATGGCGAAAGATGGTACTGAAAAAATGCCTGGCTCGCGTTCAAAAAGAGTGCGGAGCGAAGGTATATCAGGCCTTTGAAATGTACGCCGTTTCAGATATCCCCGCTGATGAAGTCAGCCGGCGACTAAATATCTCCAAAAACGCAGTCTACATCGCAAAAAATCGAATATTGACCCGCCTGCGGGAACTCGAACGCGAATTCGATGATTTCTACGAAGGTTCGTTTTCATGAAATGTCTCACGCCTGAAATGCTAGAACGATATATAAATGACAAGGTGACAGGCTCAGAGTTGCCCTCGATCGAACAGCATTTGAAGCAATGTCCAAATTGTTCCAAACAAGTGGCAGAGGCACTGGAAAATGAATCGATGCTGTCGGTCATTCGAAGCCTCTCGATCGACTCAAAAATCTCGTCGGACCATAACACTCCTCCAGCGACCGAACCCCTCGGAATTGAAAAGGCACAGGAACTCCTGGGTAAACGATATCGTGTAACAAAAAAAGTCGGCAGCGGCGGTGCGGGAGAAGTCTTCCAGGCGGTCGATGCCATCCTGGAACGCGCGGTGGCAATCAAATTTTTGCGACAAAAACCCTCGAACGACAAAAAGAATGCCTGGAACGAAGCCAGAATGATGGGCCAGTTCAATCATCCCAACATCGCACATGTTCACGAGATCGGACTAAGTCAGGGGTGGCGATTCATCGTCATGGAATGGGTCGAGGGCTCTGCTCTGACCGAAATCTGGTCGACCATGCCCCTCGAACAGCGACTGAAACTCTTCCTGGATGTGGTGATCGCCGTCGGCGCCGCGCATCGGCAGGGAATCGTCCACCGCGATTTGAAACCATCGAACATCCTCGTCAATGCTGCTCGAGAGGTCAAAATCCTGGACTTCGGAATCGCACTGGATGTCGATACCTCAGACACCCAGGAGCGGAGAGTCTACCGCGGAACACCCGCCTACAGCGCACCGGAACAAATCTCCGCACCGCAAAAAATCGGCCCGCCAACCGACGTCTTCGCCCTGGGCATACTGTTGTATCAGCTGCTGACCGATACCCTGCCTTTCACACAAACCAAAACGCGGGCACTGTTCAAGGAAATCCTCATCAAATATCCTGAACTGCCAAACGCCATCAGAGAAAATGTCCCCCTGCCGCTGCAGAATATCTGCCTCAAGGCTCTGGAAAAAGATCCGACCAAACGTTATCCCGACGCCCAGGCCCTCGCCGAGGATATCAATCGCTATCTCCGCGGCGAGATCGTCTGGTCCAGGCCCTCATTTCTGACCGACAAAATCCAGCAGGAAGTTTACTTCCACCGCCAAAAACTCAAATCGTGGTACGATAACGACCTGATCACCCAGAGTGAATTCGATCGTCTGGAAAATATCTACGATCGCATCATCTCCCCCACCGATCCCTCAATCATCGAAGCACGCAAATTGTCACTGTCTCAGGTCCTTCTCTACCTGGGCGGGTGGATCGCCATCCTAGGCAGCGCAGTGCTCTTTTATGACGCATGGGAACAAATCTCCAGGCAATGGCGACCCATGCCGGCGATCGGAGCCACCGTCTTGTTGACACTCTTCGGCTCCCTGCTGTGGTGCCGCCGCGAAAGCCGACTCTCCGTTGGATTCCTCGCCACCGCAAATCTCCTGGCGCCTCTGGCGATTCTCCTGAGCCTGGGCCATTGGCAAATCATGAGCCCGTTGAATTATCCATGGGGACAGGAAACCCTCATCAAAATTCACGCCACGCTCAGCCTCGGAAATACCCAGATGGCCATTTCCGCCTGCGCCTGGCTGCTCTGCTCCCTGCTCTTCCTTCGTGTCACACGCTCGTCTGTCTTCGTCCTCTACGCGGTGATTGCATTCTTCGCCATCTTAACCGTCGCCTTCCTCATCCATGGCCTGCGCGACTGGCCGGTGGAAATCATCGCCGGACGATATCTTTACCCCGCCTTCGGATTGTTCGTCGGCGGAATGATACTCGATCGCCGAGGCATCGCCCACTATGCCTGGCCACTCTGCGTGGTTGGACTGGCGGTGCTGATCGCTTCACTTTCTTTCATCGCCTCTTCCCCCGTCACACTCTTCGGCTGGATCGGATATCCACTGCCAATACTCGGCAAGGAAGAACAGCTTTATCTGAGTTTCGTCGCCAACGGCCTGGTCTATCTGATCCTCGCCGGCCTGTGCCGTCAGGCCCAAACTCGCCTTCAGCGACGCATCGCACTGGTACTCAACTGGCTAGGACCCCTGCATATCCTTGCCCCGCTTCGCATCCTGGATAAACAAGAAATCGACCATCGCCTGATCTATCGGGCTCTGCTCCCCATCGCCTCGATGTGCTTTGTCCTCGGCAGCGTCGTCCGCCAGATGAAATCTTTCTTCTTCTCGGGCCTCGCAGGCCTGGCCGTCGCCGTCCATACCTTCACCAATGAACATTTCAGAAAAATCTTCACCTGGCCAATCGCCCTCATCATCGCAGGCATACTCTGCATGTTCATCTCCTGGATCGTACCACTCATCAAGGCTCGATGGACCTTGCGGCGAAAAAATTGAAAACCCAAATCGATTCGACCTCTCCAACGCTCTTCGCCTTGCTTTTAAAAACCACACCGAGCAATTGACTATTTACTCTTACGCTCACCAACGCCGTCATGTGTCTGCCGCTTCAGCACCACACCCGTATGATACCACTGGTCCTCAAACTCCTGGAACGTCATCAGCAGCCGCCCTACCAGTGGATCGCCCACCACTACATGCCGATCCGTAACCTCCAGCACCGTCACAGCATGATCCAGAAATTTTGAATATTTCACCAATGTAATCACCGGACAAATATCACGAAGCTCCTCCACCGACTGAAACTTGTGATAGTCGCAGGTCAATCCCTCTTTACCATACAATTCCTCCAACGCCGTCGTCAGCAGGCCAAGTGTCGTCCCGTCGCGACTCGTATAGGCACGAATCGCTATTTCTCCCTCATTACTCTCTATGCCAAAACGACGCAACGCCGTCACTGCAGCCGCGGACATGCACGTGTAATCCGTCTGCTGCATACATATCCCACGGCGATCAATTACCGTTTTTATGCCCGACAAACTTTGTTGGCACATCGCCGGCCCCAAAATCCCACGAAAACTGTAATGAATCAAAACCAAAACAAAAAAAATCATCACCAGCACCCGCACGCGTCGGCTCCTTAACTTCGGCAGCAGGGCAGCCAGTAAAATCGCAGTCGATACAGCCAGCAAAACACATTCACGCCGACCTGTCATAATCCACGTGAACGGCTGGTAAAAATATAACTCCTCCACCCATCGGCCCACGCCGATCATCACCACAACCAGCAAAGCAACGATATACCAAATCAACCAAAACGGCCGGCGAAAACGAGAAATCCAATAGCCAACGCCGACGCCTCCCGTCGCCAACGCCGAAACGCCCAAAACCTCAAACCACGGTTCCAGTGCTATCCTCCAGTTGCTCATCATCCCTCTGCCTCTTTTCACTGTTTCTGCAAACCAGCCAAACTAACCTGTCCGCGATTGTAAAATCAGCCTTTCGATATTGTCAATTACCATCCACCCGTCGAATCACCGCCAAAAATGCATACCGACCGACTAGAGTTTCAAAACCCAGCCACCATCCCTTCTCCTCCAACCCCCGCAAATAGTCAATCAACTCCGGCTCGTAACGAACATGAAACATCGCCAGCCACGCCGTCAGCATCCGCCGACTCCATCCAGGCCACCCCTGCTGATCAAAAAAATCGACCACATAAATCCGACCGCTTTGCCCAAGGTTCCCTACCGCCGATTCCATCGCCGAACGCCAATCCAAAATCATCGAAAGCGAATATGAAAAAATAATCGCGTCAAACGCCCGCTCAAGCCCAAAAATCCGCCTACGATCGAAAGCCTCCCCCTCGCCCAACGCAACGCAAATATTCGAAAAACCCGACTTCCGAATCTTTATCTCCGCCGGCTCCAGCATCCGCGCCGAAACATCCAGCCCGAACAGATGTGCCTTCGGATATCGTTTCGCCAGAACCAGCAGATTCCTCCCCGTCCCGCAGCCTACTTCCAATAAATAGCCGTCCTCTGGAATCTGAACCGATGCCAAAAGCCGATCCCGACCCGCCAGAAAAAATCGCCGCGTCACATCATAAAAATACCGCTGGTACCGGTAAATCCCATCCATCAACCGCCCCTGATCCATGTCGACACCTCCACTGAATATCCTTTTTCATGTATTGTATCCTCACCATTTATATCGCCCAACCTCTTGTTTCTGTATTTATTTTCAAAACCAAAAAGTAGGTGCGCCACGACGCACCATCTTTTCTGAAGGCAGGACTGATTATAAACCCGCCATCTTTTTCTCCGCCATCCCCGCATCACCTCCTGTCATTCCCGCGCAACCAGAAGCGACTTTCAATTCGATGGAACCTTCTTCTATTCTGATTCCTCGCCTTCGCGAGGATTATCCAAAACAGGTCTGCCGGAAAATCTGGGCAAATACCCTATCGACTTTACCCCAATTTCTTCTTGGCTCTTTTCCGCCAAGTTTGGTAAATTAACTGATCCCTGCTATGATTAAAAAAATAGGGATAAAAATATGGCCGGTGATTTTGCAATAGAAACCGACAATCTGACAAAATACTACGGACACCGTCGCGGTATCGCCAATTTGTGCATGAAGGTGCCAAGAGGACTGATCTACGGATTCCTCGGACCAAACGGCGCAGGAAAAACCACCACCTTGCGACTGCTGCTCGGCTTCCTCAAGCCCACAGCAGGACAGGCCCGAATCGGCGGACTGGACATCGTCAGGCAAACCATAACCATCCGGCGAATCGTCGGCTACCTGCCCAGCGACGTACGTTTCTTCAACCACCTCAGCGGCCAAACTACACTGAATCTCCTCGCCAAACTTCGCATGGTCGATTGTGAAAAACAAGCACGTCAATTGGCTGATATCCTCGAACTCGATCTGACCCTTAAAGTACGCTTCTACAGCCGAGGCATGCGCCAGAAACTCGGAATCATCCAGGCAATGATGCACGAACCCGAAGTCCTGATCCTAGATGAACCGACCAACGGCCTCGATCCATTGATGCAGCAGACCTTTTATGACCTCCTTCGCGATTACGTCTCTCGCGGCGGAACCGTCTTCTTCTCCAGCCACATCATCAGTGAAGTCGAACGTGTCTGCCACAGAACCGCAATCATCCGTGAGGGAAAACTCGTAGCCGACAACAGCGTCGACGACCTGCGAGCAAAAAGCATTCAGCATGTCATGCTGGTCCTCAAACCAGACACACAATTGACCCAGAAGTTACCCGACGGACTCAGACTTGTTTCGTCCGACGGCCGACAGGTCCACCTAGTCGCCTGCGGACCTGTTCAGAACCTTATCGGGTTCTTGAATCACTTGCCACTGGAATACATCACTATCGAAACTCCAAGCCTGGAGGATGTATTTATGCAGTTCTACCGTCAGGAGAATCTCAATCATGTCGAATCTCCGAAATAACCTTTCCTGGCAAAGATTCCTGCCTATCAGCCTGCCACTCGCGGGCCGTATCGTGCGAGACTACTGGTTGATTACGTTTATCTGCGCCACAACACTCTTCAGCTTCCACTGGCTCGTCGTAACCTTTCTGCCACTTTACAACATGAGATACCGCCTCAATTACATCCGTCATCTGCCTAATATCGTCCGGGCCATGATCGGCCAGGACGTCATGGATATGATCTCTTCAACCTCCATCGGCGCCTTCGCTTATCTGCACCCCATCTCTCTGACCATCCTGATGGCCTTCGCCATCCTCCTGCCAACCTGGGTACTCGTCGGACAAATCGATCGCGGAACCATCGAACTGATCCTCTCCACGCCAACGTCACGTAAAAAAATCCTTACCACAACCATTCTCGCCGGTATACTCGGTGGTGCCGTCCTCATCGTCGGTATGCTTCTGGGTACAAGAATCGGCATCCACTATACCCGCCTGCCCGAACCTGTCGACTTCAACAGGCTCATCACCGTCGCCGTCAATCTCTATTGCCTATATATCCAACTCCTGGCCATAGGAGTCCTATTCAGCGTTATAACTTCCCAGCGAGGCATCGCTGTCGGTTGGACTATGGCCCTCGCCATCGTCTCCTACCTGCTCCATTTCCTCTCCGAATGGTGGGCCTTTATCGAAAAAATCGCATTCCTGGGCCCGCTCTACTACTTCCGACCTATCAAAATCGCCACAGGACTCTACGACCCAACACGCGACATGACAATCCTGCTGGGCACTAGTGGCGTAATCTTCATCATCTCCTACGTCTGGTTCTCTCGACGCGATATCGCCGTAGTCTGATATATTGCCTCCTTATGCAATAAAAACCGCCTGCCCTCGTTTGTATCTGTAGAATGATCGGGATTGTCCCGGTTAGATAAAACGGTAACTTATTTATTTGGAGGATATAAAATGATCCGCTGTAAAGCTCTGTTCTCATGGCTCGCTGTCACCGCACTATTTGCGAGTGTATCTCTCGCACAACCCGCAGGTCCGGGACCAGCTGCGGGACGCGGACCCGGCCCGGGCGGTCCGGGCGGACCAGGAATGATTCGTGATCATGGCGGCCCCCCAGGGCTCGGAATGTTCGATCGAATCACCAGACAACTGCCTGATCAGTTGAACATGAGTCTGGAACAACTGGAAAAATTCAAACCCATTGTCAAGCAGCATCGAGCCGCTCTTGAAGATCTGCTCAAAAAAATGCAGGCCGAAAGGGAAAAATTCGAGGCCGACCTGAAAAAAATCCTTACCCCAGAACAGCAGGCAAAATTCAAGGAACTCCAGGAAAAAAAGGCTCAATGGATACGCAAAACCCAGGAAGGAATGGAACGAACCGACAGACTTAACCGCGCTCTGAATCAACTCAATCTGCCTGCGGAACGCCAAGAGCAGGTGAAAAAAATCCTGAAGGAAACCCATCAGAAAATGCTGGCAGCGCCTGACGGAGATCGCCAGGCACGTATGAAAATCCGTCAGGAAGGTATGGATAAAATCAAAGCGATCTTGACCGCTGACGAATTCAAAAAACTCACTCAGATCATGAAGGAAGAACGTGGACGCGGATTTGGACCTCGTGGGCCACGCGGATTTGGTGGACATCGCGGTCCTGGCGGTCCTGGTGGTCCTGGTGGTCCGGGCGCTCCGGGTGAACCAGGCGGTCCAGCTGGACCAGACGGGCAAGGTGGC
>CAYMXC010000107.1:0-8551 GCA_964394135.1 uncultured Phycisphaerae bacterium | reverse complement strand
AGATGAAGGGCCTCGATATTTTGAGGATCGTCAAGCCATGCCTTTATCTTCGGCGGTAACTTATTTCTAGCGGCAATAACACCGTCGACTGATCCATATTGGTTGATGAGTTTCAGGGCGGTTTTTTGTCCGACACCGGGGATGCCGGGGACATTGTCGGCGGTATCGCCCATGAGTGCCAGTGCATCGATCACCTGGCGGGGTTTTAACCCCTTTTCTGCCAGCAGGGATGCTTCGTCGGTGAATTTTTCCTTGGAACTGTCGTAAATTTTGACCCGAGGTCCAAGGAGCTGTTCGAGGTCTTTATCTCTCGAACAGATGACCACTTCCATATCCGCTTTGCAGGCTTGGCGGGTCAGTGTGGCGATTACGTCGTCTGCCTCGTAGCCCGGGAGGATAAGAACTTTTACCCCCATTTTCCTCAAAACTTCCTGAATGCGATCGACCTGGACCAGCAGATCGTCTGGCATGGGCGGGCGGTTGGCCTTGTAGGCGTTGAAAAGGGAGTCGCGATACGTTTTTCCTGGAGGGTCGAACACGGCCAGGATGTAATCGGGTTTGTGTTCCCGCAGAATTTTCAGAACCACAGAAGCCATACCGTAAGTAGCATTGGTCGGTTCACCGGTTGGGCTGGTTAATCCCCGGATGGCATAATAGGCGGCATACAGGTGCGAATGGCCGTCGATAAGATATAGCTTTTTACTCATATTGCTCATGATTACCCTGAACTTTCATTACGATATAACAATTTAGACCCGTTTCGGTACCGATAGTCAAATTTTTTATTGACTAAAAGGGCCTTTGATCTTAAGTTTAACCATACCATATACTTGCTTGAAGAATGCGTAACGAGTTGCATACCGAAAGGAGCTTGCAGTCATGGCCGTGATATCCTCTGCTAATCGCAGTGTGCCTCTGTATGTTTTAATCATTTTTGTTGTCTTGTTTTTAATTTCCACGACCGGACTCGTACTGATGTTTGTCAACCACGAAACCCTGCGTCAGGAGGCTCAGACGGCCACCACGACTTTTGACGAATATATAGGAATGGGCGTTAAATCAAACCTGGAACCATTCCGGGCGATGGGATCGGCTGCCAAGCCGAAGCGGTCTGCGGTGGGTGCGCTTTTGGATGATCGCAACGAGTTGGCTCGAATGATCACAGGCAATCCGGCATCGACCACCAAGGACGTGGCGGACAAGATCGATGCCATGGCGGCTGCTTTGCCGGCTCCGGTGGCTGCAAAGTTCAAGGAACAGGCCAAAACGAACCTGATCGGTGCCGTCCAGCAGGCGATGGATATTGCCCAGAATGTTTCGAAAGAAAATGCCGAACTGCGTAACCTTCTGACCGGTTGCCAACAGGAAAAAGACACCATTCAGACTCAGTACAAAGATCTGGAAACGAAATTTACCGCCAATACACAGAAAGTGCTGGGTCAGCTCAGCAGTCTCCAGACTTTGTTTGATTCTTATAAGAAGGAAGTCACCGAACAATTTGAAGCAATCAAGACGCAGGTCAATAAGGAACAAGTAGCAAAAGCAGAGGACATAAAGAAAAAAGTTCTTTTGGATATGGATGAAATGCGGGATATGATTCGACGCAATCTCCAGGTTCTTATCAAGTCGACTGCGGAACTGGGACCGGCCGAACTGCGGGCAGCGGCGGGTATGACGGTAGATCAGCTTACGCAGAAAGTCGATGCACAAGTTCTGGATATTGCCGGACCGGTCATATATATCGATCTTGGCGAAAAGCAGGGAATTCAGACAGGCATCCGCTTTGCGGTGATCGAAGCCACGCAACGCAGCCAGGCCAACCCGTCGATCAAGGGCGTTCTGGAAGTAACCAACGTGGGGGATATGACTTCCGAATGCCGCGTAGTAGCATCTGCACCAGGCAATCCGGTTCTCAAGGGTGATCTCCTGATCAATCTGGTCTACGATCGTGAACTGAAGCTGAATTTCTTTGTTATGGGCGATTTCGACGTTAACGATGACGGGTTTATCGATCCAAACGGGGCCGAGAAGGTCGCGGAGATCATTACCAGTGCCGGTGGCAAGGTTAGCCGACAGCTTTCTCCGACAGTGAATTTTGTTGTTCAGGGCGCTGCTCCGGAAGCTCCAAAACTGGCTGCTGGCGCTACACCGACGCCGGCTGAGGCCAAGCAGATTAAACGCGCCAGGGAATATGCCGACCATATCGATCAGATCAAGGCTTTGGCGATTCCGGTCATATCCGCTGAAACTTTCCTGAAATATACAGGGTATTCGACGAACTTTAAACAAGACTGAAATTGCAGTGATGGATTATGAACAAAGATAAGCCACGTCTGGGTCGCGGTTTAGCCGCCCTGTTGGGGGGAGTTGGCGAGCCGATAGGTGTTTCCGAAAATGTGGCTGACAAGCCCGGCAGCGTAAAGACGATGGATATCGCCCATCACACGCCGGGCGAGGCAGGTCATAGTCATGGGCCGGCGACTCTGGCCAGGCTGATTCCAGTGAATCGAATCGATCCCAATCCCTATCAGCCGCGAATTCAATTGGATCCACAGGCCCTGGCGGAACTGGCGGACTCGATCAGGCAGCATGGGATCGTTCAGCCGATTGTCGTACGTCCCCATGGTCAGCAGTATGAGCTGGTGGCGGGTCAGCGGCGATTGGAAGCGGCCAAACAGGTTGAAATCGCAGCAGTGCCGGCAATTGTCCGCGAGGCGACCGACCAGCAGATGCTGGAAATCGCTCTGATCGAAAATATTCATCGCGAGGATCTAAACTGTGTCGATCGTGCACGGGCATATCAGACCTATCAGGAAACATTCAGCCTGACAGCCGAGCACATCGCCGAACGTCTGGGCCAGGATCGGACCACCGTTACCAATTATCTGCGATTGCTGTCGCTTCCCGGTCCTGTATTGGATATGCTGAAGACCGACAAGTTGACGATGGGGCATGCCCGGGCAATTGCAGGAATCGAAAATCCTGACGAGCAGGTCAAACTGGCTGAAAAAATTGTTCAGACGAGCTTGTCAGTGCGGCAGACGGAAAAATTGGTTGCCCGGATCAAGGCTGGCGGCTCTGCTGTTCGGGTACATCCGAAAAGTCCAAATATCCTCGATCTGGAACAGCAGATGACCCGATCGCTGAGCACGAAAGTGCAGATCATTCCTTCCCGCAAAAAGGGAACGGGGAAAGTAGTAATTGATTTTTACTCTCTTGACGATTTCGACCGCATCATCGATTGCATCTGCGGTTCGCAACGGGAAGATCTGTAAACTCCGGGGAAAACCAGCATCGTTTAATGTCTTTAATCTATTGATGCCAAAGGCAGTTAGCCGATATAATACGACCCAGCGGGGTGTACATACCGTTTGATTATTGCAAGTTGATTATTAAGGAGTGAGCAATGATTTCAATAAACAGGTTGATTGTTTTGACAATACTCGGCATGATCGTCGCTGTACCGCAGGCTGGTGCCCAATCGGCTGGTGCGAATTCACAAACGTCAAAATTCGATCCTCAGGCGGTTCGGATACTTCAAGAGTCGCTGGCGGTGTATCGCCGATGCCAGACGTATCAGGATCAGGGCAAACTGACGGCTACGATCGTTGCCAAGGATAAAGAACACACCGAAAGTGCGAATGTAAAACTTCTTTTTGAGCGGCCGAATCGAATTTCATTTACCTGGTCCGACGTTGTTATGACCTGCGACGGTGCCAAATGCCTGGTCTATTACACAAACATGAAGGTTCCTCAATTTATCGTTCAGTCGGCGCCGGCCAAGTTGACGAGTTCTTTTCTGGAAGGTGCTCTCAATGAACAATCGCTGACGATGGTACTCAATGGCTTGACCAGTCCCAAGCCATTCGAAGCGGTGAGTAAAGATATGCATCGGCTGGAAAACGCGGGCACGACGCAGGTAGCCGACAGAACCTGTAAACTGATTCGTTTCTGGGAGGGGCAAAATCAGATTCTTGTGGCGATCGATTCCGAGACGAAGCTGATTCGCCGAATTACATATATTGCTGAAGACCCTCGGGGCAAATTGCAGGTGCGTGTGGATTATTCGCGGGTAGAGGTTGATGAACCGGTGGATGCATCTGCCTTTAAAATACGCGAACCGGCGCAGGCGCGTAAGGTGGATCGTGTTTCCTATACCCGCTGGTTCGATTTTCCCATGGAGGGTAAAAAGATACCAGCGAATGAACTGAAGGTTATATCGACGGGAAAGAAAACGACGATTGCTTCCATGCTGGGCCGGAAATTGACGTTTGTTACCTTCTGGGCGACCTGGTGCGGTCCGTGCCGATTGGAGATGCCGATCCTGGAATCACTCTACCAGGAAAATAAGGATCGTGGCCTGCAGATAATTGGGGTGAACGTCGATGCTGAGCCGAATATCGAAACCATCCGGGACATCGTTTCGGAACTGGGGGTTACATTTCCAATGGTTCAGGACTTGAAGCTCCGCCTGCAGGATTCACTATCGATCAGCGAAGTGCCTACGCTGCTTATCCTAGATCCGTCGGGAAAGATAATCGAAGCCCATGTCGGAACCACGCCCGACACACCGCAGGCACTGCGATGGACTGTCGAAAAATATCTGAGTAAATAAAAGCGATGCTTTAAGGAACTGCGTATGACAGCGGCTGATCGGATGGAACTGGAAGCGAAAGTTGCCGTCGAAGATTTTCATGCGGTGGAATCCCGGCTGGTGGAAATGGGCGCGAAACGGATCGGGGAATATCTGGAAACAGACACCTTCTTTGATTTTTCCGACCAGAGGCTTAAAAACAGCGATTCGGCCCTTCGGCTTCGCGACCGGCAGGATCTGAACACAGGGAAAAATACCTACCGGCTGACATTCAAAGGTCCCAGGCAGCCGGGCCAGTTCAAGCATCGACGTGAAAACGAATTTTCGATCGATCAGCCTGAGCAGGTGCAGGCGGTTCTGGAAGGCATCGGAATGTGTCCATTTGCTCGCTGCCGAAAACGCCGTATTTCGTGGCGGTGGAGACAGTGCGGGATCGAACTGGATCGTCTTGACGATATCGGCGTATTTGTCGAAGTGGAGGGACCAGATGAAGGTTCGATTCGTGAGACGTTACAAAAATTGGGCCTGGCCGGCGAGCCGACTCTGACGGAAAGTTACCTGGCCATGGTTTTGAAGCATCAATCCGCGTGAACTTTTGCTTGACAGGCTTTGGCTACCCTGTTAAAAGAAACGATTAGTGTTTATAAACGCTGATTTCTGACATGCTTAAGGAGTGTTCTATGTCTAGCGAGTTGCTGTTGGCCGCGGATAAAATCCTGTGGATCTTTCCCAAAATGCTTTGGTACGGCATTCTTATCGTCTTGTGTATCGCCCTGATCGTTATGTATTTCAAATATCGCAAGCAGATGAAGTCCTAATTCTCATTTGGCTGTTCGCATGGCCGAACAAAAATCAGTTCGAAAATATCGCTTGCCTCAAAATGTCATCGCGCTGGGGTTGGGCAGTCTTTTTACGGATATTTCAAGTGAGATGCTCTATCCGATCTGCCGTTTTCCTAATGGAAACGCTTGAAGAGGCGTATTGGTCGGCCGGTGTGGTGGAAGGACGGTACGTTACTGGCGGGGTTGTTTAGGGGAGTTCTGTGGCAGTTTCAGGGAGGGCGAAGGTGTCTTTTGCCGTGGAAGCAGTCCTGGCGATTCTGGCGGCCCTGCTTTCGATTTGGACCCGGGGCCGATACGCACTTTATCGAACGAATAAACGCTTCGGACAAGGAAAAATGATTGCGGTTAACCTCGATCTTTCCGGAGGTATATCATGAGTCCGGTGGTCATTTTCGAAGATTCTTATTATAAAAATCTGTTTCCGCTTGTGTATTGGCGTCCGGTTTTTGATCTGCGATGCGGTCGGACCGACCTGCTGACCAAGATTCTGGATCGGTTGCAGGTCTCCAATCCGATTCTGTTTGTTCGTCCCGAACTTGCCGAAGTGGTACGGGAACGGACTTCGCTGTCGGTTAACAGTGTTTTGGAGGGTGCGGAAGATTTCCTTCTGGTCAACGGCCGATGGTTGGCCAATCGTCCGCTGCCTGATCTGCCGATAAATACATACCTGATTCAAGGTGATGTGGTGGTATCGGCTCGGATTTCGGCGGACAAGGCTGCCAATGTATTTCCAAACAGTTTGGTCAAACCCGATATGCTGTTGTCGCTTTTAGCCGATTGCCGGCCGATCGTGGCGAAGGACGACATCGTGCTGATCAATTATCCCTGGGATCTGGTTCAGTTGAACAAGGAAGAAATCATCCGTGAATGTCGCGACAGTACCAGGATCGGCCATGTCTATCCGGGCGCCTATCTTCTTGATGAGTCCAATATTCATATCGGCGAGGGTACGTCTATCAAGCCGGGCACCGTTCTCGACGCAGAGCAGGGGCCGATCTGGATCGACGATCATGTTCGCGTTCTGCCCAACGTGGTGATCGAAGGGCCATGCTACATCGGGCCAGGATGCTTGATCCAGTCCAGCGCTCACATTCGCGAAGGCAGTTCGTTTGGGCCGGTCTGCAAGGTCGGCGGCGAAATTGAAGACTCGATCCTGCACGGCTACAGCAACAAGCAGCATTACGGTTTTCTCGGCCATTCCTATCTGGGCGAATGGATCAACTGCGGGGCGGGAGTGACCAACTCGGATCTGAAAAACACCTATGGCCATATCAAGGTCAGTCTCGACGGATATCAGCAGATCGACACGGGGCTGATTTTTGTGGGCATGGCAGTGGGGGACCATTCCAAAATCGGCATCAATGTTTGTTTCCCGAGCGGATCGATCGTGGGGACCTGCAGCAGCATCATCACCAGCCGATTTGCGCCAAAGTTCACGCCGTCATTCTGGTGGCTGACGGATCAGAGCGAGTGTGAGTACGGTATTGAAGAAGCGCTCAAGGTTGCCTGCCGATCGATGGCCCGTCGCAATGTGGAACTGACCGAAGCCCAAAAGCGGTTGTTCCTGGCCATGCCGGAAATTACGAAAAAGTACGAGAAACGGCCGGAAAACGACAATAAAATTTTCCAATAGATTCTGAGTTGCTTCAGAAAGAAAAAGAATGCTCCTGATAGTCGCGGCAGATCGTTAGAATTGATGGAGAAACCGGACATCGTTTTCGGTAAATAGCCGAATATCCTTGATGTCATGTTTTCGCATGGTGAGCCGCTCGACGCCGAACCCGAAGGCAAACCCACTGACTTCTTCAGGATTATATCCGACTGAAGTCAGGACGTTGGGGTCTACCATGCCGCATCCGCCGACTTCCTTCCATCCGCCGTTACAGCTTTTGCACCCGCGGCCGTGGCAGATCATGCAGGTAATATCGACTTCCGCAGACGGTTCGGTGAAGGGGAAATAACTCGGCCGAAGGCGAATCTGGACCTCCGAACCGAAATAGGCTTTCATATATTGATCGATCGTGCTCTTCAGATCAATCATGGTGACGCCACGATCGACATAGAGGCTTTCGATCTGATGGAACATCATATGATGGGTCGCATCGATAGTGTCGGGTCGATAAACCCTGCCGACGTGGACTACTCGCACGGGGGGCTTTCGTTTTTCCATGATCCGGATCTGTGCCGTTGATGTCTGCGATCGAAGAAGCATGTTCTGGTCGGGAGTACTGATATAAAAGTTATCCAGAGGATCGCGGGCCGGATGTTCCAGGGGGATGTTCAACGCCTGGAAATTGTGCCATTCGTCCTCGACCTCCGGGGCGTCGATGACTTCAAAACCCATCCGGCCGAAGATGTCGCAAAGTTCCCAGATGGTCTGAGTCAGAACATGCGGCCGACCCTGAGGCGGTGTCGTACCGGGCAGGGTGACATCGCAGAGGGGACCTGAAACCTTAGCGGCTGTTCCCAGGAGGGCTTGTTTTTCCTTCATTGCCGCTTCCAGCGTGTTAGCGATATCGTTGACCGATTTACCGAAAGAGGCTCGCTGATCCGGAGGAACCTTGCCGATCATCGAACGGGCCTGGGTGATAAGTCCTTTTTTGCCGAAATATTTCACCCGGAACTCTTCCATCGCTTTGGAGTCGGAGATACCTTGGAGTTCCTCCTGGGCGCGACCGGCTAAATTGTTCAGTTCCTCGATATTCATATTCGCAAGGACTATCCTAAGCCGAGGCCAGCTTGGCTTTGGCCTGTGCAACCACAGCAGAGAACGCCGCCGGATCGTGTATCGCCAACTCGGAAAGCATTTTGCGATTCAGATGGATATTGGCCAACTGTAAACCATGGATCAGCCGGCTGTATTGAATATCTTCCGCCAGGCACGCGGCGGTGATGCGGGTTATCCACAGGGACCGGAAATCACGTTTGCAAAGCCGACGTCCGGCGCGGGCGTAATTTCCCGAGCGAAGGAACGTCTCGTGTGCTGCATGGAACGTTTTGGATCGGGCCATATGGGCCCCACGGACAGACTTAAGGACGCGCTTGATACGCCGTCGCCGTGGTCCGGAGCTTGTTACTCGTGGCATAGAAACTTACCTCTCTTAAAAATACCCGG
>CAYMXC010000106.1:0-8572 GCA_964394135.1 uncultured Phycisphaerae bacterium | reverse complement strand
ACATTCAGCCGCAGGGCAAAAAATACGTCATCTGCAACGGTGATGAGGGCGATCCGGGCGCGTTCATGGACCGCAGCGTCATGGAAGGTAATCCACACAGCGTGATTGAGGGAATGATGATCGCCGCACGGGCGATCGGCGCCGACGAAGGTTATATTTATGTGCGGGCCGAATATCCACTGGCGGTAAAACGGCTTCGCAAGGCGGTTGAAGACGCTGAAAAGATCGGCATTCTTGGCGATTACATTTTCGTCTCAGGCGTGAGTTTTCGTTGTCACGTAATGGAAGGCGCCGGGGCGTTTGTCTGCGGCGAAGAATCTGCGTTGATCGCGTCGATAGAGGGCAAACGCGGTATGCCGACGCCCAAACCGCCGTTCCCCGCTCAAAGCGGCTTGTGGGGCAAACCCACGGTCATCAATAACGTGGAGACGCTGGCGACCATTCCGCTGATCCTTAACATGGGTGCCCGCGATTTCCGATCGCTCGGCACGCAGGGATCGCCAGGCACCAAAACTTTCGCCCTGACGGGGCACGTGGCCAATACCGGATTGATCGAGGTGCCCTTCGGCGCCACACTCCGTGAGATCGTCATGAACATCGGCGGCGGAGTCACGGACGAAAACGGCAAGGTCACCGGCGACTGTTTCAAGGCCGTCCAGATCGGCGGCCCATCCGGCGGCTGCCTGACGCAGGAACACCTGGACCTTCCGATGGACTTCGACTCGCTCAAAGGTGTTGGGGCAATGGTTGGCTCCGGCGGACTGGTCGTGATGAACAAGCATACGTGCATGGTCAGCGTGGCACGATTTTTCATGCAGTTTACGCAAAACGAGTCCTGCGGAAAATGCGTGCTGTGTCGTGAGGGAACCAAACAGATGCTGGCGCTGCTGGACGACATCATCGAGGGCAGGGCTGACGCGAGTACGTTGGAGCTTCTGGAAAAATTGGCAGTGGCGGTTCAGAAGGGTTCATTGTGCGGCCTGGGCAAGACGGCGCCGAACCCCGTCCTTTCGACTCTGCGATATTTCCGGGCCGAGTATGAAGCCCACGTCTTCCAGAAACGCTGTCCGACGGGCCGATGCAAGGCGCTGGCGATGCCGGAAATTCTGGCGGAGCGTTGCAAGGGATGTACGGCATGTGCCCGCAAGTGCCCGGTCGGTGCGATCAGCGGCGAAAAAAAGATGCCGCATCGGATCGACCCGACAAAGTGTATCAAGTGCGGAGCGTGCGCTGCAGCATGCAAGTTTAACGCGATTGTTGGTATAGCTTAAAATTCGTTGCCGGGAAAGTAACGACCAAATTACAGGAGCAATCATGAATACTGAAAAGTTTTTGAATATCGACGGACGCGAGATCGCCATCGATGGCGAACGAAATCTGCTGGAAGTGATCCGCAAGGCGAATATCGATTTGCCGACCTTCTGTTATCATTCCGATTTGAGCGTATACGGGGCGTGTCGGCTCTGCCTGGTGCAGGTGGAGGGAAAGGGTTTGATGGCGGCATGTTCGACCAGTCCGCAGCAGGGCATGAAAATCAAAACGACAACGGAGGAGATTCGCGAAATTCGCCGAATTGCCGTCGAGCTTCTGCTGGCAAATCACGAGCAGAGTTGCCCGACGTGCGGAAAGAGTTCGGCCTGTCAGCTTCAGGATCTGGCACGACGGCTGGGAATTCAGAAAGTGCGTTTCAAATCGGTACACAAGTCCATGCCGGTAGACCGAAGCAACCCCTCGCTGATACGAGATCCGAACAAGTGCGTGCTGTGCGGCGACTGCGTGCGGTTCTGCCATGAAATTCAAAGCGTCGGCGCGATCGATTTCGCCTATCGCGGATCGGCCGTTTCGGTGCTGCCGGCGTTCGGCAAAGACCTGTCCAAGGTCGAATGCGTGTATTGCGGCCAGTGCGCCAGCGTCTGTCCGACCGGCGCAATCACCCCCAGGTCGGAAGTGGAATCCGTATGGAAGGTCCTGGACAATCCGAAGAAAAAAGTGGTGGCACAGATCGCCCCGGCGGTGCGAGTGGCAATCGGCGAAGCCTTCGGGCTGGAACCGGGAACCGTCAGCACCGGCCAGATCGTTGCGGCATTGAAGTCGATGGGCTTCGCCCAGGTTTACGACACATCTTTTGCCGCAGCCCTGACCGTACTCGAAGAGGCCAACGAATTTCTGATCCGCAAACAAAAAGGCGAACGCCTGCCGCAATTCACCTCCTGCTGCCCAGCCTGGGTCAAATTCGCCGAACAGTACTATCCCTCGCTTCTGACGAATCTGTCATCGTGCCGGTCGCCGCAGCAGATGTTCGGTTCGCTGGCCAAGGACATGCTGCCAGAGCGGTTCAATATTGATACCAAAGACCTGGTCATCGTCTCGATCATGCCGTGCACAGCCAAGAAGTTCGAGGCCCGTCGGCCGGAGTTCAGGAAAAACGAAATTGCCGACGTGGATTTCGTTTTGACAACACAGGAATTGGCCCGGATGATCGAGGAAGCGGGCATTCGATTCAACAAGCTCGAACCTGAGTCGCTGGACCTTCCGCTGGGCTTCAAAACCGGCGCGGGAGTGATCTTCGGTAATTCCGGCGGCGTGACCGAGGCGGTGCTGCGTTATGCCGCCGAAAAGATTTCCGGCGTAAAACTCGATGCCGTGGATTTCCACGTCGTCCGCGGCGAAGACGGACTTCGCGAAGCCACGATCACGATCGGCGAGACTAAACTGAAACTGGCGGTGGTTCATGGCCTGAAAAAAGCGAGAAAACTCGCCGAACGGGTGAGGGCTGGCCAGTGCGATTACGATCTGATCGAAGTGATGGCCTGTCCGGGTGGATGCATCGGTGGCGCAGGTCAGCCGGTGTCGCGAGACTACGACGTCAAACGCCGGCGGACCAAGGGACTTTACGAGTGCGACAAGACTCTGCAGCTGCACAAGTCGCAGGACAATCACTATGTCCAGGAATGTTACAGCTGCAACCTAGGCAGCATCGGCGGCGAAAAGGCCCACAAGCTTCTGCACACGAAATATCAGAGCCGGCGACGAATCACCGACGAAGATATCGACCTGGTCAACGGCAAAAACGAGAACAAAATACAGGTCAACGTCTGCGTCGGAACCAGCTGCTACGTTCGAGGTGCACAGAACCTCCTGCACGCACTGATCCGATACATCGAGGAACGTAACCTGCAGAATGCGGTCGATGTCAAGGCGACGTTCTGCTTTGAACGGTGCAACAAAGGTCCGACCGTCTCCGTCGGCGATGTCATTATTGAAAAATGTACCTTTGAAAAGGCCTGCGATGTGCTGAATCAGCAATTGGCCAAGTCGCCCGTTTAAAACATTTAAAAACCTTTAAAAGGCGGTTTAATGGAAAATAAAGTGAATCCAGGACAAGTCGTTTTCACGAACAAGGCGCGATGCCGCGATTGTTATCGGTGCGTTCGAGTCTGCCCAGTCAAGGCGATTCGCATGCATGGTGAGCAGGCGTTCGTTGTCCAGGATCGCTGCATTTCCTGCGGCACGTGCATTCGGGAGTGTCCGCAAGGGGCAAAATCGTTCCGAAACGACGTGGAACGTGCCTCGCAGATTCTTGCTTCCGGTTCGATCGTGGCGGCCAGCGTGGCGCCATCCTTCGCGGCTGTGTTCTCGGAATGGGAACAGAAGCGGCTGGCATCGGCACTGCGAAAACTGGGATTTGAGTATGTCGCTGAAACGGCAATTGGAGCGTATCAGGTCGCCAAACAAACAGCACAATACATCCGGCAAAATCCCGACCGGCCGCACGTCTGCACAGCCTGCCCGGCGGTCGTTCGATTCGTCGAGCGATATCAGCCGGAACTCGTAGAGCACCTCGTGCCGGTAGTGTCGCCGATGATCGCCCATGCCCGGATCATCAAGCACCGGCTCGGCAGCGAAACGAAGGTCATTTTCATCGGACCATGCGTCGCCAAAAAGGCCGAGGCCGAAAAAGTAGAAAACGCCGGCATCGTCGATTGCGTCATCACCTTTACAGAATTGGCTGAATGGCTCAAGCAACAGGACGTCAATCTGGCGGTACTCGAAGAAAGCAGTTTCGATCAGCAGCCAGAAGGTGAAGCACGATTCTTCCCACTTGTCGGTGGAAGCATGCGAACGGCGTCGATGGATACCGATCTGCTTGCGCCCCGCGCGATCAGCGTCAGCGGATTTCTCGATGTCAGGGAATCGCTGGAAAATCTGCAGCACCATAAAACCGATCAGGTGATCGAACCGCTCTTCTGCGCCCAAGGGTGCATCAACGGACCAGCAATCCCCATTGAAAGAAATATTTTCGAACGGCGAAAAGACACAATCGCCTATGCTGTTTCGAATCCCGGGAAAAAAACGCTTCAGCCCACCGACGAACTTCCGCTGACAACACAATTCAAAGCCTATCAGCCGGAAAATCCGGAAATAATCTCCGAAGAGGAAATCCGAAAAGTTCTGGAAAAAACGGGCAAATCCAGGCCCGAGGCTCAGCTCAACTGCGGTGCCTGCGGATATTCATCGTGCCGGGAAAAAGCCATTGCGGTCATCCGCGGCATGGCCGAGGTCGAGATGTGCATCCCCTATATGAAACACCTGGCCGAGCAGCGAACCGACCGGATCATCGAAACCAGTCCCAACGGAATCGTCATCCTCGACGATCGGCTGAACATCATCAGTATGAACCCTGCCTTTCGGAGATTCTTCATGTGCTCCGAGGCGGTTTGTGGAAAACGAATTTCGTATCTGATGGACCCCGATCCCTTCGAAAGGCTGGCCAGCGGCGACGAAAACCTAATCGAAACAATCGTAAAACACGAACGATACAATCTTGTCTGCCATCAGATTCTGTATCCGCTGCGAGAGGAACATCAGTACGTTGGAATTTTCGTCAATATCACCCACAGTCAGGCCAGCCAGCGAAAACTGGACGAACTTCGCGCCCAAACCATCATGCAGGCGAAGGAACTGATGGAACACCAGATTTCGATGGCACAGAAGATCGGACAATTCCTCGGCGAAAGTACTGCCCGAGGCGAATCGCTGGTGGAGAACCTGATGCGGCTGGCTGAGGAGGGAGCAGAATCGTCTAACGCTTCAGGGAAAAATGGAAAGAACTGGCTATGGGATATGTACACGTCGAAATAGAAACTCGGCAAAGCCCCAAGAAAACCGGGGCCATTTGCGGAGACCTCGTTATGCACGAACGAACCGCGGCGTGGACCACGATCGTGATCTGCGACGGCCTGGGCGCGGGCATCAAGGCCAATATCGCCGCCACCATGTGCGCTTCGCACCTGATGGAATTGTTTCGCGACGATTTTTCCCTCCGCCAGGGCTTCGCCGCAACGGTCAAAATCATGAACCGGGCACGAGGTACGGATTTACCCTATGCCGTCTTTACCGTCGTACGAATTTTAAATGACGGCGTGGTTACGGTGCTTTCATACGAGATGCCAGGACCGATCATGATCGGACACCGCCACGCCGCAGTGCTGCCCCAACGAACGCTGACCCTCGAAAACGCCCTGATCGGCGAGGCCAACTGTCATCTCGAACCTGGCGAAGGTATCGTAGTCTTCAGCGACGGGATCACACAGGCCGGCCTCGGCGGGTCAATGAAAAATGGATGGGAACTCGACGGAGCCTGCAGATACATCAATACATGTCTGGCTGGCGGTTTGATGATCCGTGAAATTCCACAATACGTTCACAATCGGGCACGGGAAATCTGGGGACATGTCGGCGGGGACGACTGCACAGTCGCACTGGCCGAATGCCGATGGGGCAGGACCGTCAACATTCTCACCGGTCCTCCCAGTGATGCCGCCAATGATCCCAATATCGTCTCGCGGTTTCTCCTTTCCGAGGGAACGAAGGTGGTCTGCGGCGGCACCACTGCCAATATCGTTGCGCGTTGCCGAGGCACTCAAGTTAATATCGAACCTGACGAACAAAGCGTTTTGGCACCGCCCCGCTATCGGATCGACGGCATCGATCTGGTCACCGAGGGCGCCGTCACACTTAACCAGGTATACAACGTCCTCGATGAGGATCCTGCGGAATTTGAAGAGGAAAGCGGCGTGACCGAATTGATCGAATTGCTTAAATCCGCCGACCGAATCAATTTTGTGGTTGGAGCAGCCAGGAATCCCGCAAGTGAAAACATCGCCTTTCGTCAACGCGGTATTCTCACCCGAACCCAGATCATCCCGCTCATCGCAGAAAAACTACGCAAGGCTGGAAAACTCGTCGTAATCGAATATACGTAAAGACCGATCGTATTTTAATATTTTTAACCTTTGACGACCTGCAACGGAGCAATATCCAGAACCAGCTTCTTCAAGCCGGAGGTGTGAAACTGGATACTTGCGTTGAAGTGGGCGCCGTTGAGATATATCTCCTGTATGACGCCGTAGCCGAATTTTTCGTGATAAACCCGCTGGCCAGGACGATATTGGCATCGCGGCCGATTGGAAACCTCCGGCACCGGCGCTTCAGCGGAGCGGCGAGGAGAGATAATAAACTGGCTTGTTCGAGCAGGACGATTCACCTCGCTCAGATCCATCCCTTCGACCGATTGCGGATCGATTTCCTTCAAAAATCGTGACGGACTGTTCGATCGATAGCTGCCGCGGGTCGCACGATGATGGGAATAGCACAAGTGAAGTTCCTCCTTGGCACGCGTAATGGCAACAAACATGAGCCTGCGCTCTTCTTCGACCTGCCGCGGATCGTTAATGCACATTACATGCGGCAGAACTTCCTCCTCCACCGCCACGATGATCACCTCTTCGAACTCCAATCCCTTGGCGGCATGCATCGTAAGCAGCGTCACACGGTCGGAATCGCTGTCGATCGAATCGGTGTCGCTGACCAGTGAAAGCTGGGAAAGAAAATCACTGATCGTACCCTCGGGGGCCTCCTTGTCGTATTTCTGGGCGGTAGCGATAAACTCGTTGAGATTGGCCTCGGGCGAAAGTTCGTCGGACCGATTCAGTTTCTCTGCCTGATTGCGATAATAGTCCCTCAGCGTCGAACCGTCAATCACCTGCCGAACGATCGACTCGACAGTTTCTTCTTTTTCCGGACTCAGCAATTGCCGGAATTTCTCCATCATATCGGCAAAATGGCGAACGTTGGCCTGCGATTTGCCGAGCGTGGTGATTTTTTCCACCTGCAAAACGGCATCGTAAAACGACACGCCGTTCGCCGCCGCATATTCCTTCAGGACCGCCTGCGCCTGGGCACCGATGCCGCGCGTGGGCGAGTTGATGATCCGCTCCAGAGCCACCCCGTCAGCCGGATTGACCAGCACGCGAAGATAGGCCATAACGTCGCGAATCTCACGCCGCTGAAAGAAACTTACCCCCCGTGCCAGCTGATAGGCAATGCCCTTTTCCCGAAGAACCTGTTCCACCGTGCGAAACAGCGAATTCACTCGGCACATCACGGCGATCTGCGAAAACGCCCTGCCTTTTTTACGCGCATCCTGAATCAATCGAGCCACTGTCTGCGCCTCGGCGTTCTCGTCGTCGCAGGCGTGCACCACCAGCTTTTGTCCCATGCCCAGCACCGGCAGCAGTTTCTTCTCCTTACGCAGCTTGTTGTTACGGATCAGAGAACTTGCCGCATTGAGAATATGGGCGGTGGATCGATAGTTGTTTTCCAGATAAACCGTCTTTACATCGGGGTAGTCTTTTTCAAAATCGAGAATATTATGAATCTCCGCACCCCGCCAGCCGTAAATCGACTGGTCCGGATCGCCCGTCGCGCAGATATTCCGCGTGTTGGAAGAAAGCTTTTGTGCAAGCAGATATTGAACACGATTGGTATCCTGATACTCATCAATCAATAAATATTGATAGCGCCGGTGAATGGCCTCGCATGCGGAGGGTTCCTCCAGCAAATCCAAAGTCCGCAGCAGAAGATCGTCGAAATCCAATGCCTTGTTTTCCTTCAGCAACGCCTCATAGCGCGCATAAATTCGAGAAAGGGCGACAGTCAGATACTGCGGCAAGCCCAGCTTGCTCGACAATTCTTCGGGTTTGACCATCCGGCTCTTGGCACGGGAAATCGTCTCCTCCACACGGGCCACCGTCAGACCTGCCGGCAAAACGCCAACATCGCCGCAAGCCTTGCGCACCAGTTTACCCGTATCGCTCATATCGAAAATCGTGAAATTGCTGTCCAGCCCGATCGCTTCGCCATAGATACGAAGCAGTTGAGTGCAAAAACTGTGAAAAGTCGAAACAGTCGGACCAAATCCATTTTTAGTACCCAGAAGTTGCTGAACCCGCTGGGCCATCTCATCGGCGGCCTTATTCGTAAACGTGATTGCAACTATAGAATTCGGACTTACACCCTGGGAAATCAAATAGCCGATCCGACGAGTAATAACGCGGGTCTTGCCGCTGCCCGCCCCGGCCAGCACAAGCAACGGGCCCTCGACATGAGTCACCGCCTCCCGCTGGGCGTCATTCAAATCGGCTAACATCTGCTCTTCGGCGATCATACCATCTCCAAGTTTAATCAAAACGTAAACAATTAATTTTATCACAAACAACCGATAAACCCA